>NZ_KB290510.1:31099-99196 GCF_000282835.1 Pandoraea sp. B-6
GACGATCACGTAAATGGCTTCGCAGACCACGGCGCCGAGCACGAGCAGGTTGCCCAGCCAGGCGTTGCCGGCGGCGCCCGGGGCGCTGGCGCTGTGCGTGTCGCCGCGCGACAGGTTGAGCAGGGCGACCCCGGCAATCGCCAGTCCGATGCTCACCAGCGTGCGTCGTGACGGGCGTTCGCGCAGCACGCCCCACGACAGCAGGGCGACACAGGCCGGCAGCGTCGCGGTGATGACCCCGGCGGCGGTGGCCGTCGTCATCCGTACGCCCGAGAGCATGAGCAAGGTGAAGAGAAACGTGCCGAAGAACGTTTGCACGAAAAGGTTGCGCCATTGGGGGCGCGTGACGCGTCGCATGGCCGAGGGACGGTAGCGGGGCGCGAGGGCGACGATGGCGATCACGAAGCGCCACAGCGCGAAGGCGGCCACCGGCATGACGGCGACCATGGTCTTGCCGATGCCGACGTTGGTGCCCACGAAGGTCATCGCCAGTGCCAGCGCGAAACTCGGAAAACGCGCAAACAGGCGGTCGGCGGGTGACCCCGTCGGGGGCGACGGCGTGGGTGGTTGGAACGGAGATGTCGAATTCACGGGCGCTCCGTGCGAGTCCGGGGTGGCGAGTCGGGGGGGATGCGGGTAGGATTGTAGCGAATTCGCCACAGTCTGACGCCCTACGGGTGCGCGTTCGCGCGAGTCCCGCGCGCGGCGCGACGATGTCGCGTGCGCCAGTGTAAGGCGTTAGTAAGTCGCTCGTCTTAATGTGACGTTAGCGATCTGTTTGGGCTTGATTGCAATGGTTTTTGCATATCTATAAGAGGGGACAACTCATGGCAGCAATCGAATCGGTATTGCAGGAGCAGCGCGTCTTCGCGCCGCCGCAGGCGCTCGTCGCCCAAGCGAAGATCTCCGGCATGCCCGCCTATGAGGCGCTGTGCGCCGAGGCCGACAAGGATTACGAGGGATTCTGGGCGCGCCAGGCGCGCGAAAATCTGGCCTGGCACAAGCCGTTCACGCAAGTCCTCGACGAGACCAACGCGCCGTTCTACACGTGGTTCGCCGACGGTCAGATCAACGCTTCCTATAACTGTCTGGATCGCCAGATTGAAGCGGGCCTGGGCGAGAAGACGGCCATTCTGTTCGAGGCAGACGATGGCACGGTGACCCCGGTCACCTATCGCGACCTGCTCGCGCGCGTGAGCCGCTTCGCCAATGCGCTCAAGGCCAAGGGAGTGAAGAAGGGCGACCGCGTGGTCATCTATATGCCGATGTCGATCGAAGGCGTGGTCGCCATGCAGGCGTGCGCGCGTATCGGCGCGACGCATTCGGTCGTCTTCGGCGGCTTCTCGGCCAAGTCGCTCAACGAGCGCGTGATCGACGCCGGGGCGGTGGCGATCGTCACTGCCGACGAGCAGATGCGGGGCGGCAAGGCGCTGCCCTTGAAGGCCATCGTCGACGAAGCGCTCGCGATGGGCGGCTGCGACCATGTGAAGTCCGTGATTGTCTACCGTCGCACGGGCGGCAATGTGACGATGCACCCAGGTCGTGACGAAGTGCTGCAAGATCTCGTCGCCGGTCAATCGGATCAGTGCGAACCGGAGTGGGTCAGCGCGGAGCATCCGCTTTTCATCCTCTATACGTCGGGCTCGACGGGCAAGCCGAAGGGGGTGCAGCACAGCACCGGTGGCTATCTGCTGTGGGCGTCGCTCACCATGCAGTGGACCTTCGACATCAAGCCCGACGACGTTTTCTGGTGCACGGCCGACATTGGCTGGATCACTGGTCACACGTACATCGCTTATGGTCCGTTGGCGGTGGGCGCGACGCAGATCGTGTTCGAAGGCGTGCCCACGTACCCGAATGCGGGGCGGTTCTGGGAGATGATCGGGCGTCACAAGGTGACCGTGTTCTATACAGCGCCGACGGCGATCCGTTCTTTGATCAAGGCGGCCGAGCAGACACCCGCGGTGCATCCGAAACAGTACGACCTGTCGTCGCTGCGCATTCTCGGGTCGGTCGGCGAGCCGATCAATCCGGAGGCGTGGATGTGGTACTACGAAAACGTTGGCGGCGGGCGTTGCCCGATCGTCGACACGTGGTGGCAGACGGAGACGGGCGGACACGTGATTACGCCGCTGCCGGGTGCCACGCCGCTGGTGCCGGGGTCGTGCACGCTGGGTCTGCCGGGCGTTGCGGTGGCCATCGTCGACGAAACCGGGCAGGACGTGCCCAACGGTCAGGGCGGCATGCTGGTGATCAAGCGTCCGTGGCCGGCGATGATTCGTACGATCTGGGGCGATCCGGAGCGTTACAAGTCGAGCTACTTCCCGTCGGAGTTGGGCGGCAAGATCTATCTGGCGGGGGATGGCTCGATTCGCGACGCCAAGACGGGCTACTTCACGATCATGGGCCGTATCGACGACGTGCTGAACGTCTCGGGTCACCGCATGGGCACGATGGAAATCGAGTCGGCGCTTGTCGCCAATCCTCTCGTGGCCGAAGCGGCGGTCGTGGGGCGCCCCGACGACACCACGGGCGAGGCGATCGTGGCGTTCGTGGTGCTCAAGCGTTCGCGCCCGACGGGCGACGAAGCCAAGCAACTGGCCGTTGAACTGCGTAATTGGGTGGGCAAGGAGATCGGGCCGATCGCCAAGCCGAAGGACATTCGCTTTGGCGACAACCTGCCGAAGACTCGTTCGGGCAAGATCATGCGCCGTTTGCTTCGCGTGATTGCCAAGGGTGAGGAGATTACGCAGGACACGTCTACGCTAGAGAATCCGGCCATTCTGGAGCAGCTCAAGCAGGCGCAGTAAGCGCGGGTTCCGCGGCGGGGCTATGGCAAATCGCTCGCAGACCGGCTCGGCCGGCAAGGCCGACCCGGTGGGCGTCAGCCGGCCGCCGGGGCTTGCTGCCGGTGGCTCGCTGCCCGATGTCGACTGGCATGGGGCAGCCGCCGGCATTGCGGCGCGCCACTGGCGCAGGACATTGCGTTGGGTGGCCGTGCTCATGGCGATCGGCTTCGTGGTGACATTCGTGCCGCAGTTCTGGGCGCGCGAGTGGGCCGAGACGCGATTTGCCGGGTGGCCGCTGCCGTTCTATATGGGCGCCCAGGGTTCGATTCTGGTCGACATCGGCCTGATCGTCGCCTACGCGTGGCTGCAACGGCGCAATGACGCGCGCTACCATCGTGAGCTAAACGCGTTGCGCGATGCGCATCGCGAAAGTCTCGGCCTGGATAGCGACGGGATGAACAACGCTGCGGCGTCTGCGGCATCGCGAAGCGCTTCCTCTCTCGCTCCCTCTCGCGTCGCGTCGGCGCCGACGTCCCGATGAGTTTCACGCGCAGAATGCTGCGCTACTACCTCTATTACACGGCGGGCTTCCTGGCGTTCGTGTTGATGATGGGGCTGCTCGAGCGGGTCAACGGCCCGGGCGTGTGGATCGGCTACGCGTTCCTGTTCGTGACGATTGCCGTTTACGCCGTAATTGGCCTGATCTCTAGGACGTCGGACGCTGCCGAGTACTACGTTGCGGGGCGTCGTGTGCCGCCGGTGTTCAATGGCATGGCATGCGCGGCGGACTGGATGAGCGCGGCGTCGTTCATGGGGTTGGCGGGGTCGCTTTACGTGTCGGGCTACGATGGCCTTGCGTACGTCATGGGATGGACCGGCGGGTACTGTCTGGTGGCGTTCCTGCTTGCGCCGTATTTGCGCAAGATGGGGCGCTACACGGTGCCGGACTTTCTTGGCACGCGCTACGACAGCAACGTGGTTCGGGCGTTGGGAGTGTTCTCAACGATTCTGTGTTCATTCGTCTATCTGGTGGCCCAGATTCAAGGCGTGGGACTGATCGCGTCGAGATTCATCGGTGTGGAATTCACCATTGGCATTTTCTTTGGGTTGGCGGGCATTCTCGTGTGCTCGTTCCTGGGGGGCATGCGCGCCGTGACGTGGACGCAGGTGGCGCAGTACATCATCATGATCACGGCATTTCTGGTGCCGACGGCCATGATCGGCCATCAGACGGGTAACGGTTGGTTTCCGCAATTCAGCTATGGCACGGCGTTGGCGAAAGTCGAGGCGCTGGAGCGCCAGATACAGCAGTCGGTGCCTGAGCGTGAGGTGCGTGATTACTACCGTGAGCAGGCGGAGCAGATGCAGCGTCGGTTGGACGGCTTACCGGACAGCTTTTATGGTGAGCGTGCGGAGCTGGAGCGGCAGTTGCTGGATACGAAGCGTCGCAACGGGCCGTTGCGCGACGTGAAGGTGCTGGAAGCGAAGCTGGAGGCGTTCCCGCGCGACGTCGGCGAGGCGCAGAACCGTTGGCTGGAGATGCGCAATCAGTATGTGGAGCGCAGTGAGCCGCAGCACGCGATGACGGAGCCGTTCCCGGCGCACGACGACGCTACGCGCAACGCGCAGCGCTTGAACTTTCTGTTGCTGATGGTGTGCCTGATGATCGGCACGGCGAGCTTGCCGCACATCTTGACGCGGTATGGGACGACGGCGACGGTGCAGGGCGCGCGTAGTTCCGTGGGGTGGACGCTGTTCTTCGTGGCACTGCTGTATGTGAGTGCGCCGGCGCTGGCGGTGATGCTCAAGTACGACGTGCTGTTGCATCTGGTGGGGGCGCGTTATGAGAATCTGCCGGGGTGGGTGATGCAGTGGCGGCATGCGACGCCGGTGCAGCTCGATATCTCGGATGTCTATCGCGACGGCGTGGTGCAGTGGGGCGAGATATGGATGCAGCCGGACATGCTGGTGTTGGCGGGGCCGGAGATTGCGGGACTACCGTACGTCATTTCGGGGTTGGTGGCGGCGGGGGCGTTGGCGGCGGTGTTGTCGACGGCGGACGGGTTGCTGTTGACGATTGCGAACGCGTTGTCGCACGACGTCTACTTTCACATGGTGGATCGCAATGCGTCGAGCCAGAAGCGGGTGACGACGTCGAAGATCTTGTTGTTGTGCGTGGCGATGTTTGCGTCGTATGTGACGTCGCTGAACCTGGGGAACATTTTGTTCCTGGTGGGGGCGGCGTTTTCGTTGGCGGCGTCGTGCTTATTCCCGGCGTTGGTGCTGGGGGTGTTTTGGAAGCGTACGACACGGCTGGGGGCGACGGCGGGAATGGTGAGTGGGTTGCTGGTGTGTGTGTATTACATTGTGACGACGTATCCGTTCTTCACGCGTTTGACGGGGTTTGTCGGGGCGCGCTGGTGGGGGGTGGATCCGATTTCGGCGGGGGCGTTCGGGGTACCGGCGGGGTTTGCGGTGGCGATCCTATTCAGCTTGCTGGGTGGGCGTCCGAGCGAACGTGATCGACATCTGGTGGACCATCTTCGCCGCCCGTAACGATGCGTGGCGGAAGCATTTTTGGCGGGGTTCGTGCGAAAGGGTATGGGATGTTGCCGATGATCTGCTATAATTCGCGACCTTCAGGAGAGATGGATGAGCGGTTTAAGTCGCACGCCTGGAAAGCGTGTATAGGTTAATAGCCTATCGGGGGTTCGAATCCCCCTCTCTCCGCCAAAGATGTGAAAAAGCCCTTGATTTCAAGGGCTTTTTTTATTGGTGTTTCGATCGACTATCAGTTCGACTATCAAGTCAGATGACCCCGCTGGGCATTGATCAGCCGAAAATAGCCCGCACGTCCAGGTCAAGGGCGCCGACGAATTTTTCCAGAGTATCAAGCGTAGGAAGTTCTTCGGACCGCTCTATCGTGCTTACGTAGTTCCGATCCATCCCGATCATATCTCCCACCGCCTTTTGCGACAGGCCGCGAATCACGCGTGCATCTCTAACCGCGTGACCGAATACTTCAGGCGGCACCGATTTCATCGACTGCTCGGTGTGTTCGCCGACGAGCAACGCGCCCGGTTTCGTCTGAAGTGCTTCGGCGATCCGAAAGACCGTTCGGATTGAAACGTTTGGAGCGGTGCGCTCGATGCGGCTAATCGACGTTCTGTCCATGTCCACTTTGTCCGCGAATGCCTCCTGCGACAACTTCAAGTGTTTGCGGCGGGCTCTGACCGTTTCGGCAAAGCACTCCCTCAAGCTTCTCATCAAGACCTTCCCGAAGAACGAAGTCCCCGGGATTCTTGGTTGAAACACGACGCGTAACCACGGCACCTATCTTGTAGACATTTTTATTTGCAAGACAAATGCTACAATTTGTCCTGAATGAAGCAATGGGAAAACGTCCGACGAACTTTCGGGAAACTGAAGAATGAAAAAGATGTTGTATTCGGGGCTCATCGTCCTGCTGGCTGGTGCCGCAGAAAGTGTCACGGCACAGTCCATTCCTCCGGCCTGCCAGCAATACGTCACGGCGATCAATGTGTGTGGGGCGGATTTGGTCAAACTCATCGAGTTGCGTAAGCCTGCCGACCTTGAAAACACCAAGCGGTACGTGGACACGCGCGGATTGGTGGCGGATATTCGGGCGCACATCAAGAGCGATGGTTATGACCAGGTGGCTCAAGCCTGTGCAACGACCGCACGCGATGAACTGCAAAAGGGGATTATCAACGTCACGACGATGCTCACGTTCGGTGGTGGCATGACTTCGCGATGCCAGCAAGCTGCGGGGGCAATCCGATGAGTCGAGGGACAACGAGTTCGAATCGCGCGCGAAGCGTGCTGGTAGTCACGTCCGTCGTGATCGGATCTGCTTTCGCTGGGTGGGCGCGGGCCGAGACGTCGCAGCCCTCGTTCGACTGCCGCAAAGCGACGAGTTCGGTTGAGCGTTCGATCTGCATTAGCCCTGAGCTTTCGGCGCTGGATCGTCAACTTGCACAGGCGTTTGTTGCGGCGTCGGCCCGGACAACTGACGAGGAAGGGCTTCGAAAAGACCAGAACAAGTGGCGGACGACTATTCGCGACAAGTGTCGTACCGACGAATGTATTGCGGACGCCTACGGCGCTAGAACGCGCGCACTTAGCGTGACCGCACAAAACGGCCGAGTGCTTGCTCTTCCTGGCACTGGACCAGCCCCACTTCCCCCGAAGACGTCCGTAATCGCTGGGGTGATCCTTTATGGAGCCCTCGTATTTGACCACGACGCCGCTGGCGGCTTTACCGCAGTTCAGGTGGGTGACCGTCAGTACAAGCTTCGTTACGTCTGGAACGTGCCCGAAAGTGCTGCCGAGCAAATTAACCGGCTCGAAGACGCCTCTCAAACGGTCAGCGTTATCGGGGATCTCCTCGTTTGGCCAGACGGCACGAAGGAGTTCGATGATCGTTCGAGGGCAATGGTGCTCATTCCGAAGAAGTAAGCCGCTGCGGCATTCCTTGCAGATCGAAGTCGGACACATAAGTGGGGAAGAAACATGAATGTTCTGATGAAAAAAGATGACACCGTCGTCTCAGTGAAGATCGGCGTGGCCTGGTCGTTTTGGTTCGGGCTCGCATTTCCAATCGTGGCGATTGTTGCGTATGCAAGGCGCCGTCTGTACATCCCGGCGTTGATCGTCATCGGCTACATCGTCGCGCAAACGTTGCTTCGCACAGGCAACTCGATATGGATTGGGCTCATCGACGTGATACCGGAGGAGCCCGCATATGCGAACAGGGACTTCTACATGGTGTCTCTGTTGCTGTGGTGCGCGTACGGGCTCTACGTGGGACGTTACGCGCTATGGGGCAACAAGATCACTGCACGAACGCTCGCTCGACGCGGCTACGTTTGCCCGTTGGCCGATCATGCTGAGCTCGCCCGGGCTGCTTGGTCGATAACTGGCAGCACGAGTACCGATGTGGGCGCTCAGAAAACATGATTCAGGTGCGGGCGCAATTTCGATAAGCGCGCACGGGGTTTGAGTCCGCGCGCATTCAATGGACAAGGCTAATGAGTAATCCGGCAGATTTTCTCTGCGCGATTCAATTTGCGGCCGAGCGACACAGGAATCAGCGTCGGAAAGACGTTGATGCGTCACCCTATATCAATCATCCGATCGCGGTCGCTCATTTGCTTGCGACGGTGGGTGAGGTTAGCGATATTTCAGTACTGATGGCTGCAATTCTCCACGACACCATCGAGGACACGGGGACAACAGTTGAAGAACTGAGATCGCTGTTTGGTGCAGAGGTCGCGCAGATCGTTTCGGAAGTGACGGACGACAAGACGCTGCCAAAGCAGAAGCGAAAGGATTTGCAAGTGCAATTCGCGCCAGAAAAGTCACACAACGCTGCCCTCATAAAAATCGCTGACGCCACTTGCAACTTGCGTGACTTGGTGGATGCGCCGCCTTCGGGGTGGTCTCTTGATCAGAGGCGGGAATACTTCAACTGGGCCGCTCAAGTGGTCGAGAGGCTTTGCTGTGACAATGCGTCACTTTTGCTCGCGTTCGGAATTGCGCATGGTCGGGGCGATCGAGAATTCTCCCCAATGAGAGCATGAAGTGCGCCGCAAGTAGAACGGCAGAGAATCATGTCCGCTCATTCCTACCGACCTAGGTGATTTAGCGTGCTCTTCCCGACATGGGGGCGTTAACTCGCCAATGGAGTTGAAGACGGAATGGGCGCGGAACACAGGTAATAGTGGTCATCAGGCACCTATTCATGGCGAACATAGGCCACTACAGTTTGAGATTCAAATCGGTCGGAATCTGGATCGCTACCGCCGGTGGCATATGAATCAGTCATCGTCCTTCGATATAGGTAGATTTACTGCTTTGCCCGCCAACTTTTTCCGCAGGTCGTTGAGTGTCTTTAGACTTGCGACCGTCTCTGTGGGCCGCTGAGTTGCGATGCCCACCAGCAAGGCTTCGATGAGGCCGAGCGTTGCAGTGTGCATGCTCAGCATGTCCGCACGTCCCCGTGCCACGGGAAGAATTTGATCGACCTGCTGCCGAAGCTTGGCGGCAAGCGTGTCCGTCAGAAGCAGTGACCCCAGCTTCTGCCGTTTGATTTCACGCAGCAGCAAGGCCAGTTCTTCATACACTCGTCCATAAGCAAGAATGACAACGAGATCCCCCTTGCGCAACGACCGCAGATCATCAGCGAAAAGAAGGCCGCTGTTAGTCAGACCCGCGGCATCCAACCCGAAGCGTTTGAGTTGCAGGACGAGATAGGTTGCTATGGCGCTTGATGGCCCCAAGCCGAAAACGAGGATTCGTTGAGCCTGGATCAGGCTGCGAACGGCATTTTCAAAGTCCTCGGGCTTGATCGAACGACAGACGCCTTCAAGCGACTGCCGGTGTATTTCCATCGTCACGTCGAAAGCTACTGCTAGGCTGGAGCCAACTTCGCCTAGTGTTCGAGTGAGCCGGTCGGCCGGCGAGATTGAATCACGCAATTCGCGGGCAAGTGCGCGCCGAAGATCGTCAAGACCGGCAAAGCCCAAGGCCTTAGCTGTACGCACGATCGTGGCATCACTGGTGCTTGCTTTCGCCGCCAGTGCGGCGGCAGAGGCGATGAGAACCTGCTCGCGGTTCTCCTGAAAGAACGCTGCGACGCGTTGCTCTGCCGGACTCATGCGCTCGATGCTGTTCGCGATTCGCTCATCAAAAGTTGACGGTGTTGGCGGCACGTGTAGATGCTCCTTGACTTATGTTGTAAATGCTACGAGAATTTTAGCAAATATGTAGCAAACACTACAATCCAATTGGTGCCCAATGAACTCTATTGCCTGGAATATCGCTGCGCCCGCTATTGGAGCTGCCTTCCTTGCGTCGCTTGTCGAGGTTGTGGAAGCGTTCACGATCGTTCTAGCGGTCGGCATTTTGCGCGGATGGAAACCTGCGGCACTTGGCACCGCTGCGGCGCTCATTGTGCTCGCCCTGATGATTGTGGTGCTAGGCCCATTGCTCAACCAGGTACCCCTTCACTTACTCCAGTTCGTCATTGGGGTGTTGCTTCTTCTGTTTGGAATGGGATGGCTTCGCAAAGCCATTCTCCGAGCGGCAGGTGTTATCCCGTTACATGACGAGGTGGCCATTTTCGCATCTGAGTCCGCGCAACTCGTTGACGCGGGCATTCGTGAACGCGCCTCGCTTAACTGGATAGCCGGCATGACTGCGTTCAAAGCGGTATTGCTGGAAGGATTGGAGGTTGTATTCATCGTCATTGCCGTAGGTGCCGGTCGAGGACTGCTTTGGCCGGCTGCCTTGGGAGCACTGGCAGCCTGCATCGTCGTCCTCACCATCGGAATCATTGTCCATAGGCCTCTGGCGCGGGTGCCGGAGAACACTTTGAAGTTCGGTGTCGGTGTCATGCTGTCTGCCTTTGGCGTCTTCTGGACGGGCGAAGGTCTCGGCGTCGATTGGCCAGGCCAGGATCTAGCATTGGTGGTATTTGCAGGTGTGTTCCTTGCCGTCGGTCTTGCAACCGCATACCGGCTTCGACGAGTGCGTATGGAGATGGTGCAATGAGTATTCTTCGTGAAGTTGCCCAGGAACTTCTCGGAATGTTCCTCGCGGACGCGCGGCTCACTACGGCAACGCTAGTGCTTGTCGCACTCGTGACTGCCCTTGTCCTCGCCGTAAAAGTCGAGCCGCTGTGGGGCGGAAGCCTGCTTTTTTTGGGCTGTCTTGCAATCCTTGTTCGTGCAGCCCTTCGTGAAGCGAAACAACGGGACGTCCGGTGATGCGCGTGCAATGTGTGAACTAGCAGGATTGGATAGCCGTAGCCATCGCGCAACGGTTCACGCCTTCCGCGTTCAATGGCATGAAGAAGCAGAAGCGCCGACCAATCTCAATCTATCCACTTTTCTCCTCGTATAGCATGGGAGGGGCATTGCAATGGGACTACGCCACCTTCGATGCTTCTTGGCTGTCGCGGAAGAACTCCGCTTCGCCCGCGCCGCCGAACGGCTGCACATAGCCAATCGCCGCTATCCCGCTCTATCAAGGAACCGGAGGAAGAGCTCGGTACCCGTTCTTTCGTTCGCATCGCCCGCCGCACCCAACTGACCCGCATGGGGCGCCTGTTCTTGGAGCACGTCCGGCGTGTCTTCGCCACATTGGATCAAGTCCGCGATAGCGTAAAGTTCGCTCCGACGGTACCAGCCGAGGTTCTTCAGGCGGGGGGCAATGCAATGAGCACGACCAAAAAGCTGCGGGGCGGACCGCGGCTCAAAACCGAGAACGTCAAGCTGGCCTCGACCACTACGCCGCGCTGCACGCGTACGGGTGACGCGCGACCAGAATATTGACTGGTGGTGTTGCCACCACTGCATCTCTTTCCCGTGCCTCAACGGCAAGTTCGCCGGCCTATACGACTGGATTGTGAGGATTTCGGGCCGATATGCGGGCCTTCTTCTCGGCCGTTTGCCGACTTCTCCCCGGTCTGGTAGACTCCACAGTCGAAATACGGAGATGGCATTCCTCCCGTAACCGCCCTCGCAGGGCTGATGATGCCTGCTTAATCCTGGATACAGGAGGACGCAGGCCGCCCTCGCGCCTCTTTGTCCAGGTTTTTCGCGTCTGACTAACCTGGAAATCTCATGAAAATACATAAATTATCAGCTGCGCGAGAGCAGTTGATGATGCTGCCATACATCGGGCGCTGGGTTGCTTTGGCAACCGTAGTCGGTGGCTTATCTGGTAGCGCTTCCGCACTCTTTTTGTGGTCGCTCGAATTGGCGACCGACACACGTCTGGCGCACCCATGGCTGCTATGGCTCCTTCCTGTTGGCGGATTCATAGTTGGCTGGCTTTACCTGATTTTCGGGCAAAGCGTGGAAGGCGGAAACAACCTGCTTATCGATGAAATTCATGATCCGAAGAAGGTTATCCCTCTTCGCATGGCGCCGCTCGTATTCTTAGGCACAGTCGCTACCCATTTATTTGGCGGGTCGGCGGGGCGCGAAGGGACATCGGTTCAAATGGGTGGCGCGCTTGCCGACCAACTGACCCATTTCGTCAGACTCGATAGTGAGGAACGGCGCGTTATCCTGATGACGGGGATCAGCGCGGGTTTCGCCGCGGTGTTCGGTACCCCGCTGGCGGGCGCAATTTTCGGACTTGAGGTGCTGGCCGTCGGGCGTCTGAGATATGACGCCCTTTTACCGTGCTTCATCGGTGCGATTGTCGGGGACCTGACAACTCGTGCTTGGGGGATTCACCACACAGAGTACGTGATTGCTTCCATACCATCAGTTAATGCTGTGCACACTCTGCTCGTGATCGCGGCAGGTGCAATTTTTGGTGTTGCTGGAATGCTCTTCGCTGAGGGCGTACATGCGACGTCGGCGCTGTTCAAAAAAGTCTTCAAGTTCGCGCCATTGCGGCCCCTCGTTGGGGGGGGCGTAGTCGCGATAGCCGCCACGTTGATTGGTACGCCTCAGTACCTTGGGCTTGGTATTCCGACCATTGTCGACGCGTTCCACCACCAGTTGCCTTGGTACGACTTTCTGGGCAAAGCGGGTTTCACGATTCTCACTCTGGGCTCAGGATTCAAGGGGGGCGAGGTCACGCCGCTCTTCTACATTGGTGCGACATTGGGTAACGCCCTATCGCATATTTTGCCGCTTGCAGCACCAGTACTCGCAGGGCTCGGCTTTGTAGCGGTGTTTGCCGGTGCCGCCAACACGCCTATCGCTTCAACCGTAATGGCAATCGAGATTTTTGGCCCACAAATCGGCGCCTACGCTGCCGTCGCTTGTGTAGTGAGCTATCTGTTTTCGGGGCACACAGGCATATATCGTGCACAACGTATCGGGCATGCCAAACGAATCTCCATTCCAGAAGGTCTCAGGCTCTCGGAGATTCATGCCTTTCGGCGGGGTAACGTTCCACGCACTGATAGCACAGTCGAACGCCCGTAGTCGTGTCAAAACTCCCCATTGCATTCAGGATTACATCATCATGAGCAAACACTTTGCGCTCAGACTTTATTTTCATCACTCGGCTCGTGTGCGCCCCTCGCGCTTTTGGCATAAGGTGGCACGTCCGTCGCTCGCATCCCATTTGCTTAAGAAGGCCAGTGAAGCAGGCATTCACCAAGTCGTTATGCATCACGTCAAGGCAGGGTATCTGCCTGGAGACAAGTTAAGCAGAGACCACTCGGACATTCGTCCGCACAAGTTGCCTCATTGCATCGAACTGATTGACCTCGAGCATCGACTTCGGGAGTTTCTCGCTCACCACGGTGAACACCTGGAAAACGTGCGAGCAGTGTTTTTTCCTTGTGAGATTAACCCACAGGGAACTTGAGTAGTTTCGGCACGCGCGTATTAGTCAACCGTAAATACGCGCGTGTCGACGTTGTCACTCGTAGGATTGACGCTCTGGGATTACGCCTCGGACGCCTCCTTGGGGCCAGGGTGTATCTCCCACATAACGCGGAATCACGTGGATGTGTACATGCGGAATCGTCTGGCCGGAGGCATTTCCGACGTTCACGCCGACGTTATAGCCGTCTGGCTCGAACTGTCTATCGAGAAACGCCTTTACCTCGTCGACCAGAACCCACATCGCTAGTTTCTCTTCCTGCGACAGATCGAAGTAGGACGATACATGCCTGTTGCTCACGACAAGCATGTGTCCAGTGGTTACCGGATTGATGTCGTATATGACTCGCGCGTGTGCCTGACGAAATACCGCTTTCCCATCGTCGAAGCAGAAGGGGCACTTGGTGCCGTCCGCTTGCATTTCATCGGCTATGTGTCGCGAAGCGCGAACCCGTTCGTCCCTACGGAAGCTGTCGAGCACCATATTAACGATGTACATCACGCATAGCGCCAGGCCAACCATCGAAACTGTTTGTACGGTGGTCATGGAGTTCCTTGACGAGACAAAATTACCGAACGACCAGAACGGGGCAATGAGCGTATGCGACTGCAAGGCGCGACACCGAGCCCAATATCCATCTCTCGAATAGTCCTCGACCTCTGTGTCCGGTCACAATCAGATCCGCGTCCAATTCTTCAGCCAGGATCACGATCTGTTCTGCAGGATGGCCGACCCGAACAGTGCATTCGATGAGCAACCCTGCCTCTTCCGCTCGTTGCCGCAAATGTTTGAATGCTTCGTCAAAATAAGTCTCTGCTTGCTCGAGAAGTGCTTCCGTTTCAACGTCCTCGGCGATCTCTGGAGGTCTCGAGACCGCGAGGACATGTAAAACTGCTCGGTACTTTGATGCGATATCCAGTGCGTAATCAAACGCTTTTAGTGCTGCAGGAGAGCCGTCAAACGCAAGGATGATGATCTTGAACATAATCGCTACCTCCCCAATTACTCGCCCGTCCGTGTCGATTCTGGAGACGGGAGATCTATCGACGATTCGGTTGGTTCGTCACCTACAGTGGATGACTTTCTGAGAAGATGCTTCGGGAGAAATGCGGCATTTGCGATAAGCGTTGGGACAATTGCGCTGCCGATCACCGTCGCAATCATGAACGAGTATTGCGCCTGGCTAATGATGCCGTGAGAGAGACCAAATAATGCCGAAATGCTCCCGAAAGTCAGGCCCGTAGACATTAGTAGAGTTGTGTACATTGACTCGCGTTTTGGGGACCCGTAGCTGCGTGCAACGGGATATACGCCGACGCATTTCGTGAGGATCTTTGCCCCGAGTAGGACAAGAACGGGAAAAGGCGCTGCGATAATGTCCGGTACGGAAACGAACGATCCGGCGCGGATAAAGTAAAACGGTGTTAGCAGGCCGAACGTTAGTGTGCGAAGTCGCCTGATTAGGACGTGGTCCTTCCCTACTGTGCCTGCCAAGACCATTCCGACGATATACGCCGGCAGAACAGCCTCACTACCAGCCCAGGTTGCTAGTGCAGCCAAAGCAAAAAGCACCAGGAGGAGAAACTTCGCCTCGAGTTCGGACGGACGGTTGCCGTAGTGTTTAAAGAACCTTGGAGTGATCCACGGAAGAACACAAAACGCTATCGCGAGTCCGCCAAAGAAGATGAGCGTGCGAAGGGAAAATGGAGAAAAAATGAAACCTAGTGCGAGTACCGTTCCCAAGTCGTTCACAAAACACGCGGCAAGCACAGTCTTCCCATAGTTTGTCGCGTTGAGGCCAAATTCGAGCATGACGGCGTAAACGACAGCGACCGATGTTGTCGACAACGCGATGCCAACTAACCAACTCGCTCGCCAGTCCCAGTGGAGAAAAAAATAAGCGACTGCGAAGCATCCTAAAAATGGAGCGAAGAAGCCGATTAGGCCCACGGCCGATGCTTCTCTCCACTTGAGCCGAAAAACTTTGGGGTCTAGCTCCGCGCCAGCGAGGAATGTGAGCACAATCGCACCGGTACCAGAGAGGAACTGAATCCACCCTGAGTCGGTTTGCAGCACACTGGCACCAATAACTGCGCCGATGAGCAATTGCGCGACCGTGCCGACGACGATCTCGGAGAGTGCCGTCGCAATACGGAGCCAAATGGAAAGTAGCGTCGCGATGAGCGCCATCGCGAGCCAGATGGAGGCGAGGAGCCAAACATCTTTCATTTGGCACCTCCACAGCCCAAACATACGCGATTGGCGCGCGGGACAGACCGAGCGGCATGCCAACCGAAACAGGAAGGGGATTTGCGGAAACTCACGTGTGCCTCCGACCGAAAATCTTTGCATCTTCGAACGGAGTTGCGCAATAAAGTCCGCGCAATCCCGTACCCGGGTGAGCGCAGACATCATCAGCCATTGCGGCGGTTGAGGAGGATGTCATCTCCTTATTGTTATTTGCGAGTATAGAAGGTGAGAATTCCTTATTCAAGCGCTCACGGAGGAACGCGCGCGGGTGTACTCAACCAGACGATATAAACACTCGGCCAGGGTTCGGCCCGTGGCTCGTTTGCCGTTCTGATCAATCACCAGAAACGCTTCGTCCGACGGGCGCTCGTTAAACCCGAACACGGAGACATGCCCGAGTTCTCGCATCGCCCAATGTATGAACGCTGTTTGTTCGTGCTCAAGCGAACAAACACCTAAATAGTCTGGCCATCGAACCTCCTTGATGGCGCGAAATTCGTTCTCCGGTCGACCGGTTTTTTCGCAAATTGCGGAAATCATCGCGAGTGCAGATCGCTCATCTTCTGCATCATTGGTGAACGCGACGTCGGCGGTATCCTGGACAACCCAACGCGATATAGGGGCAACGCCCATCATCCGCCCGATCCGGGCGTTAATATCGGCAACCTGCACATCCATTCTTTATCTCCCGTGCACATCCCACTTCGTTCTTGTTGAGGCGTTTTGCGACGTCTATTCGTGCGGTTCGAATGCAGCTTTCGCATCAATAAGTTCTTTACGTGCAGCGTCGATGTCACCCCATCCCTCGAATCGAACCCACTTGCCAGGCTCAAGGGACTTGTAATTGGTGAAGAAGTGTTCAATCCTGCGCAGAAGGGCGTCACCCAAATCCGTAAGCGAGTCGATGCCAACGCTGGTTGCACAAATTTTGTCGATGGGCACCGCAACAACTTTTGCGTCTTCGCCGGCCTCGTCAGTCATTTTCATTAGCCCAATGGGACGACATCGGACCAATGCTCCTGTCGTAATTGGATATGGTGCGACGACCAGAACATCAACAGGATCCCCATCCTTGGATAACGTGCTTGGCACGAAGCCGTAGTTCGCTGGATAGCGCATGCTGGTCGACAGAAAGCGGTCCACACGAAATAGGTTTAACGCTTTGTCGGCCTCGTACTTAACCGGCAAACCATCTGCGGGGATTTCGATGATTGCGTTGAAATCGTCCGGAACGTTTGCGCCAGCAGAGATGTTATTAAAGTCCATGGGTATTGAGCCTTATGACAGCGAAAATCGTCTACCGCACAGTGAGATTTGCCGCATAGGCTAATTGTCACCGAGCATCTCGAAATCAATGGGGAAACGGGTATAGAAAACATGAACGCGTTCGGCGCGGACGACATCAAGCAGCCGCTCGGCTTCTTCGTCCGTTATGGCCAGTACGACTTCTATCGGCTGCTCGGCAAGCTCAAAAAATCTGGCTGCGTGGAGCTTGCCGACATGATCGATTCCTTCTGTACCGGCAATCATCGTCGCGCCGCGAATGCCCAACCGGCGCACTTCGAACATGAGCCATTCGGCCACCGTTTGATGGCCATGCCGGTGATTTTGCTGGGTATAGAAAGTGAGCTGACATCCTTGCATGATGACCTCCACAGGATCCACGCGAGCGAAGTCCGGGCGCAGATCCAGCTAGCCCAAATACAGATTTTCAGGATGGTTATCGCGCACAGGTCCCTCCGTCAGCTTATATTTTTCGTGATCGACGGGGACAAAAGCCTACGCCCCGCGTCAGCGGTCCGTAGGCATCATCAGCCAAAGGTGGCGGTTACAGGAGGAATGCCATCTCCTATTGGTATCTAATTTAGCACATCACAGTCCTTCGGTGACAACGAAACAGCTGTTCCCAAGGTCGCGACGGTCCGATCTGGGTACAAAAACAGCTTTAGGGCCGAATGGATTAGACACGTGACTATGTCAGCGGCGGCGATCGCTTCCGAAGCCGCCCCCTCGTGTCCTATCACCGCAATGGAAAGTCGTGAGGCATTGAACATGCCAACATCATTTCGCCCGTTTCCAATGGCAGCGACCCGAGACGCGCCCAGATGTCGGACGTAGTCGGCCTTCATGTCGGATTGTTCCTCACCATGCAAGGACACGAGTTGCACAGGCAAGTCCTTCGCCCGTACTGCTAGGTCACCATATACGTCGCCGGCGATCACATGAAGCAAGACGTCACGTGCAATGACCTGTAGCAATGGCGTTACTCCCGGGAGGACCACACCATTGCGTGCTAGTGTGCCATTGAAGTCGAGAACAATATGCTCGAAGGACAGTTCGCCAAATCCCGGAATATCGATGAATAGCATGGTCGGCCTCCTCTATTAGCGCGCATCGATCTCTGTGGTGGGTCGGAACGCGCTCGAGCCCGCATATTTCGCAGTTTCCCCGAGCTCGTGTTCAATTTCCAATAGTCTGTTGTACTTGGCGACGCGTTCACCGCGAATCGGAGATCCGGCCTTGATTTGTCCGCAATTCAGTGCGACTGCCAGATCCGCGATACCCGTGTCGAGGGTCTCTCCTGAACGATGAGAAACCATGCACGCGTAGCCAGCGTGTAATGCGATAGCTGCGGCATCAAGTGTTTCCGTCATCGTTCCAATTTGATTCGGTTTGATTAACGCACAGTTGCAACATTTTTCCTCGATTCCTCTGCGGATAAAGGCCGGATTAGTCACAAACAGATCATCGCCCACAATCTGCACACGATCGCCGAGGCTCTTCGTCATTGAGGCAAATCCCGCCCAGTCATCATCTGCGAGGGGATCTTCAAGCGAGATGATGGGATATCTATCAAGCCAACCGGTCCAATACGAAATAAGTTCCTCGGAACTGAGCGTCTGCGAATCGAGCCGGAGCAGGTACTCCTCTCCGTGACGAAATGCATTGGCGGCGGGGTCGACGCCAATGGCAACGTCAGTTCCGGCAGCGTATCCGGCCAGTTCAATGGCTTCCATCAGAAGCGTCAATACCTCTTCGTTTGAAGTAACCCCGGGCACATATCCGCCTTCGTCCCCGATGCTCGACCCGTACCCCCTTGAGATCAGTACATCGCCAAGCACGTGATAGATCTCTGACCCGTAGCGTAATGCTTCAGAAAATGTCGGAGCCCCGATCGGAATGATCTTGTACTCCTGGACGTCAGTGCCGCCCTTGGCGTGGACGCCGCCATTGACAACGTTGAACATAGGCACCGGAAGCACGTGAGCATTGGAGCCACCCAGATATAAGTACAGCGGAATGTGATGGTATTGGGCTGCCGCTCTTGCACACGCCAAGGAAACGGCCAGGGTTGCGTTTGCACCAAGATGCGCTTTCGTAGGCGTGCCATCGAGAAAATTTAGTAGCGCGTCAAGCTCGCGTTGATTATCGACGCGCTGTCCGTGTAGCGAAGCAGCCAAGCGGCCATTTACATTCGCCACCGCATGAAGCACACCTTTGCCTCGATATCTGGATGCATCGTCGTCGCGCAACTCTCTGGCTTCAAAGGTTCCTGTGGAGGCCCCTGAGGGGCAGGAAGCGATGCCGGTCACGCCGCCACTCAATGTGACCTTGACCTCAAGCGTAGGATTGCCGCGAGAGTCAAGAATCTCTCTTGCGTGAAGCGATTCTATGAGGGGAATCTGATACATGGCGCTCTCCCGAGATGCGGCGCCCGCAGGGGCGCGCGGTAACCAACGTCCGACAAAAAAATATGTCGGTTCGGTAGGCATCATCAGCCGGGAGGCGGTTAGAGGAGAATGCCATCTCCTTAGTTTCTAGAAGTCTACTCGAAATGCAGAGCGTGAACGTTGCGAAGCTAGCGTCTCTCGACACCGCCGTATCGAACTTGATAGACTAATTGAATAGGGAGATGGCATTCCTCCGAAACCGCCGAATGATCGGCTGATGATGCCTACGAGGTTTGGCGTGCAGAACGCTTTTTTCCTACCCCGGGGCTCACTTATGTACTCAGCGGTCTTAGCTGTCGGAATTGGCGGCGCACTTGGCTCCCTTCTACGTTGGATCTTGGGTGTTAGGCTCAACTCGCTATTCATCGACCTTCCTCTTGGAACGCTCGCCGCAAACATCATTGCGGGTTACATCATTGGCGTAGCAATCGCGTTCTTCGCTAGATATCCAGAAATTCCCTCTGAATGGCGATTATTTGTCATTACCGGCCTGATGGGAGGGCTTTCGACATTCTCGACGTTCTCCGCAGAGGTTTTCAATCATCTTCAGGCGGGGCACTTCGCTTGGGCACTGGGTGAGATAGCGATACATGTCACATGTTCGGTGCTTATGACTGCGCTCGGATACGCGACAATCGCTGTTTTCCAATGATGAATCTTTGGCAACGGATTGATATCGCGCGTCGAGCTTGGGGCAATTCACGGAAAAAAGGCCATAAAGACAAAGGCGCTGCAGATTGTCATATGTAGGGAGCCTCGAAGTACCGATGCACGTCCTGAAACGACGGTTAGAATTCCGACCACTGTGGTGAGGACGAGGAAGACCATTTCCTTGGGGCCAAGCCCAAGGGTTAGGCGCACACGCATGAAGCTTGCAGCTACCGCCACCACGGGGATGGTTAATCCTAGGCTCGCCATGGCGGAACCTAGGGCTAAGTTGAAGCTCACTTGCACCTCGCCTGCGTGCGCTGCGCGCATGGCAGTCAATGTTTCGGGAAGCGCAACAACGATTGCAATCATCACACCTACTGACGATATCGGGAGACTTGCACGTTGCACCATCGACTCGATACCGGGCGCCAAGATTTGAGCCGCCAGCGTTATCGCCATTAGCGCTGCGAGCAGCATCAGCACGGAAGACATGGCATTTGGGCGCTTCGCGAGTTGAACCGGTACGGAATTAGATGCCGCACGGCGCTCTGCATTGACATATTCGTGTAGCCATCCGGTTGACTTGACCGCATGTAGAACATAAAGCGCTACCGAGGCACATGAAGCAAATGTTAGTTGTGCCGAGTTGAACTGTGGGCCGGACGTACTGCTTGTAAACGTGGGCAATACCATTGAAAGGGTCGCGACCGTAGCTACGGTTGCAAACGCTGCCCCCGCGATGAACGCATCGAACTTCACGATCTGCTCGCGGCGCGTACTCACTAAGAGCGAAAGACCGATCATTCCGTTGCAACAGAGCATCAACGAGGAGAATACAGTGTCACGGGCGAGCGTCTGGGTCGCCCGCGTATCTGTGGCCATGACTGAGATGATGAAGCCGGCCTCGATAACGGTGACAGCTAACGCAAGTATGAGCGTGCCTAATATTGGACCAAACCTTGAAGCCAAGCGCTGCGCATAGTGCACGGAGCATAGTGCCAGTGCCGCAATCGTTAAGAACAATAGCCACATGTCAAAATAACTGGGAACTGTGCGCAGCTCGGCAAAAATCACGCCCAATCCGATGATGGTCACCCCGTGCGGCCAGCCTAGTACTCTTATTTGGAACCACCTTCTTTCGAGGCCGTTTGTCATGGACATTGACTGTTGCTCCGCACTTGTCGATAAGGCGGAAAATTGGGTTCCCTCGATGAGGGATAAGAGGTATTGACGCAGCGCAGGTGAGCCATCATCTGCGCCGCTGTCGTCAAGCCCCGTGAGGCCGGTGGTATCCGCCAGTTACACCTCGTTTAGAGAACACCCATTGCCAAAGCTGCGCCTCGCGAGCTCTAAACAAACCGGCACACGACAACAAGTAATACTTCCACATGCGATGAAAGCGTTCACCCATCTGCTCTTCGAATCGCGGCCACTCACGCTCGAAATTTGCGTACCAAGCCATTAGTGTCCGGTCGTAATCTGCGCCGAAATTGTGCACATCTTCGGTTATGAATAAGCCACTCGCTGCGCTCGCGATCTGATCCAAAGCTGGGAGTTCCCCGTTTGGGAAGATGTATCGATCTATCCAGGGATCAGGACGGGTATGGGCGCGGTTCTTGCCAATGGTGTGGAGAAGAAATAGTCCGCTTTCGGTCAGGCAGCGAGATGCGACTCGCATATAGGTCCGATAGTTCTTTGCCCCAACGTGTTCGAACATACCGACGCTCGCGATGCGGTCGAACTTTTCGTCCAGGCTCCGATAGTCCTGCAATCGGAACTCAAGGGGTAGTCCTGCATAGCGCGACTTTGCCCATTCGGCCTGCTCCGCAGAGATAGTGACGCCTACGCAAGTAACACCGTAGTACTCCGCTGCGAAGGCCATCAGGCTCCCCCAGCCGCAACCGATGTCCAGTAAGCGCATACCAGGCTTCAATTGCAGTTTTCTGCATATGAGGTCCAGCTTGTCTTCTTGGGCGCTATTCAACGATTGGGCGCCTGCCGACCAATACCCGCACGTGTAAGTCATTCGCCGATCCAACATCGCACTATAGAAATCATTGCCAAGATCATAGTGGCGACGCCCCACCTCCCACGCCCGACGCACCGATTGTCGATTCAAGAGCTTCTCGCGCAACATGACATAGAGGATCTTGCTCGGGCGCACTTGCTCATCTAGTCGTGCTCGAAGTACTTTGGTGAAGAATTCATCGAGCGCTTCACATTCCCACCGGCCATCCATAAATGCTTCACCGAGTGCGAGTGACCCTCCGGAAATGACCTCTCTGGGCACGTCTTTGTCGAGCAGTTTGATATCCCACGGACGAGTACCGTTGATCTGTATATCGGCAGTAAGTAGGAGCTCCTCAAGGAACTGATCTGCTGAAGCGTGCGCGCTAGCAGCGGATGTCTGTTTCGTGAGCGTCGTCGATGTCATACACGCTCTCCCGACGATGCAACCCGTTCAGGCGTCAGGGCCAAACCAATGGACTTCAGTGGCTGGTAGGGAGCGGGTACGAGATGGTCTAGTGCAGTTGAAGATGTGTTGAGAGATGCGTCCGTGGCCGCGACCTTGCGACCAGGAGCGGATGTAGCGAGAGCCGGGCGAAACACGGTACGCCGGATGGTGGGAGAGAGGCGCATATATTCCACGTTTGTTGATAACAAACCTGGGATGCTGCCAAATGACGGCCTACGATCTCCCATCCCAGGGATTCGTAGGCATCATCAGCCGGTACACTGGCGGTTTCGGAGGAATGCCATCTCCGTCGCGAGCTATTCTAGACCATCAATTCGGAGGAGCGCAATGCGTCACCAACGGATGACCTTCCCACTACCCTTGATGTGCATTCGGCAGGGCCGGAGTTCGATACTCAATCGGAGCGGGTCGACTCTAGGGCCGGAACCGTCGATAATCCGCGGCAAACAACGATACCTAACGACCTGTTGACCATGAGTCTGGATGCACTTCTTTCGAAGATGGCGCGCGAATCAGAGTGGTTTTGGCCAGTCCTGGTGGCGGCTCGAGAGCTGAACTTGCCATCTTGGTGCATCGGCGCAGGGGCAGTCCGGAACCTTGTTTGGGACGCATTGCACGGGTTCGACACTATGTCGGAGTTACCGGATGTTGATCTTGTACATTTCGATCCGTCTGACCTCTCGGGGGCAGACGATGTGGCGATGCAGTGCCGTCTGAGTCAGTCATATCCTTTCATACCATGGGAAGTAACGAACCAGGCTGCCGTTCATACCTGGTATGAGACGGCCTTTGGTTACCCTGTCTCTCCACTGACTTCTTTGGAAGATGCAATCTCATCGTGGCCGGAGTTCTCGACTTGTGTTGGACTGACACTGAGATGCGACGACACGATAGACGTGATTGCACCACATGGACTCGACGACTTGTTTGGCATGGTGATTCGCCGAAACCCTGCGCGCGTTAGCGTCGCCGCATACAAGGCCAGACTCGAGCAGAAGCGATATCTGGAACGGTGGCCAAAGGTGTCAATCGTATTGACCGACTGACTCACCGGAGGTTGACAATCGTATTTCCCGCCATCATCAAGTCACCGGCAGAGTTCATACATGGCTATCGCCCTGGCGACTGCGGATTGCTCCCACCCAGAGAAAGAACGGCAGCGCCAGCAATTGCGAGCCAACGCAAAAGACGACTGCGTAAGTCTTTGATGCGTCGTAGAGAAGCCCAATCACGGCACTCCCTGCAAACCAAGCGATTCCGTAACCGGCTGTGAAAATCCCAAATGCAGATGCGCGACCGGAAGGCGGTGCCATTGGGGACACCGCAGCTGGAATGATCGACTCGTGGAAGCCCATTCCTATTCCCCACACCAGACCACCCACCCACCAGACGTAGTTGCTCCCCAGAAAGAGCAGGGGAGCAAACATCGTGCTGAGTAGCGTCAGCGACACAATGATCCTAAATCCGTATCTGTCGAAAAGGCGGCCGAAAACCAGGGCCCCTGCGCCACTTACCGCCATTGCTGACGCGTAGAGGGCCGCTATTACGTCGCTGGAGACGTGCGAACTGGTCGAGAGGTGATATGCGATCAATGGATAGTCGGCAAATCCCGCTGCGACCAAAGATGCCCCGCCCAGATATACCCAGTATTCCCGAGGCAACACTTTCCGGCTCTCGTCGTCGGGAGGCGGTTGCATGGCAAGTGGCACCGGATAAAGGGAACGTGCAACCAATACGAGAGCGATGTTGACCATTGCCGGCGCAAGAAGAACGGCAAAGGCGATTTGATAGGAACCCTTCAATGCAAGTACCAACGCTACCAGCAGCGGCCCGACCATCGCGCCAAATTGATCGAGTGCTTCATGAATGCCGAAGGCCCAGCCGTATCCGCCAATGTCGTTCGCCGCGGATGAGAGCATTACGTCTCTGGGAGGGTTGCGTATCGCCTTACCGACTCTCTCCAACACGATCAGGACAGCGGCCCAGCGCCATGAGTGAACGAGCGCGAGTGCCGGCACGGCAGACATCTGGACCGTGTAGCCCACGATCGTAATGGGCCACGGTTTCCCGGACATATCTGCCCAACGACCGGAGACGACACGCAGTCCGTATCCGAGAAGCTCGCCGAATCCTGTGACGATTCCAACTACAGTCGCGGTCGCGCCAAGGCTCGCCAAAAACGGCCCTAGAATGCTGCGCGAACCCTCGTAGGTAAAATCGGCGAAGAAGCTGAGAACGCCGATCAGGATGACGAATTTCAGCGCGGCTCTGGACTTTGTTGGGTTTCGCCGATCTGCCTGCTGTGCAAGTGAGCTTTCCACTTTTGCCTCGCTGAGATGAAGTGCTTCAAACCGGATGAATCGACGACTTTTCGTATTATGAGAACGTTCCGAATGCACCAACTGGGTCACGCTCGACCAACCGACGTAGTCTGCGCACTTGTGATGCGACAAGATACCTACGCGCAACCTGGTCGGGCTCGAGGATGAAAATCTCTGCAAAGTGCTTCATGCAAACCTCGCTCGGAGATACGCCTTGGTGGAGGCGACGCGAGGTTCGGAGAAGCACCTTCATTTGAGCGATGGCTTCGACATCGCAGGCAGGACATCCGGCATCCGGGGATGGGGCGGAGTCCAATTCGATGTCCTCCTCGTCCATTGCTTCCAGCGCCCGCTCGTTATCTAGTACCTCATTGATGGGAGGGAGATTCCAGCTCGCGCTACGGCGAAGACGTCTCGCAGATTGTGGTGTTTTGTGTAGTCTTTGCTTGATGCTTTTCACGAGCATGTTTTTGTGGCTGCTCCACGCCGCGTACTGACAATCCTCACCGGGAGACATCAGGACCTCCGCGACGTGTCTTGCACACGTCGGGCTCACAAGCCACAGTGGCTGTTGCTGCTCGACGGCGTGGACGAGACGCTTGTGCCACAATTTGTGTGCCGAAATGACTGCGTCGCAAATTACACAGCCGGTGGTTGTGCTCGAAATCGCGTCAAGCGGATAGTGAGGTGCGGGATTGCGACTTCCAGTTGGGACGTCTCTGAGGTCAGCTCGAACCAGTTCCTCCAGAAGCGAGGTGTGCTCCAGGGAAAAAAGGCTGGGTACGCGTGTGAGCGGCTGGCCGCTCAAGCTCCAGGCGCCATATCTCTCGTCCAGCGATCGGATTCGCGACCGTGCGATGCGAAGCGCCTGCGCCACGGGTTCTACCGATGCAGATGTTAAGGCGGCTCGCAGGTGTTGGAGGCACAGTTGTGTTGCGACTAACCGATCAGATGCCTTTCGATCTTCCGGTAAGGATCTGAAGAATCTCGACAGGCTTTGTCCTTCTCGCTGATTTCGATACGAGCAGGCGGGGCATCTGTGTCTTGCGCCGAAAACCATTGCTCGGACTTTGTCGGTGGTCTGTGGCAGTGCAGCGAAGATCTGCTCGAACCAGTCGATCGCCGTTGTCGCGCGCGTTCGGAAAACAGTACTCCCCGCGAGCTCGATGGACAGGTCGGAAGTGTGCTGTTGGCAAAAACCGAGCGTGCGTATCAGGGCTTCGCTGACGGAGTCGCCTCGGTTCTTTCCCAGAAGTGTTCGCGGCACATACTTCAATTGAGCCGTCTGAACGTCCGCACAAACTTGGCAGGCGCAGAACCTTGGCGAAATGCTGTGCGACTTGAGCGGCTTTGCCTTGTTCGGCGGGGCGTCTTCCTGCGCGGCAGGCAAGAGACGCGATGTGGAAGGAGGGCGGCTATCGATGTTCGGTTGTGGCGTGCTCACGAACGACTCCCGTCGGCAATGCTACAAATTCGCACCTCACGGTGCGACCTGTAGGCATCATCAGCCCGGCGGGCGGTTACGGGAGAATGCCATCTCCGTGGTCGAGTATATCGCAGCGCGTAGGAAGTAGCGCGTTGTCAGATTTTGCCCAAAGAACCATAGCGTGCTAGACTGGCCTCGTGGAGATGGCATTCTCCCTCAAGCGCCGAAGCTTCGGCTAATGATGCCTACGTTTTCCCGGTGACGGGTGCGTAGGCTTTTTTATGCCCTGTTGCCATGAACGCGTTCAGCGAAATGGAAGGCAACATGGCACATTCCACAAACAGATCTGCGACCGCACCGATGTCCCGGGAAATCCGGGACGCGCTTGAGAGTGCGCATTACGTGGGTCCCTCCTCAGACGAGTTGGTGGCCACATCGGCTCGAGACAGCGGCCAGCACGTGGCGCTCTCACCCAGTCTCCTATATGAAGGGCCAGAGCCTGCAGCGCTTAGGTCCACGGCTCCTGCGACGTTTGTCGACCTCCACCTCGGGTCGGTGATGCTACATGTCAATACGAACCAGGCTGAGTTTGATCTGGATCCTATTCTCAACACGCCGCTTGAACGTTTGACCGATATCGCATATCGGCAGGAGGTCGCAGCGGAGCTTGAGCAACTGGCAGTCAGTACGGCGGTCAATGAATTTGCGGAGCTCATGCGTCACTCGAGAAAAAGCGAGGAGCGGTCGCTCAAGGCCTATTTCGGGTACGAGAAGAAGTTCTGGTTTCTCGACGCGGCCCGTCAATATTGCGCTGCAGTAGATCGGGTGACGGAGGCGTTCAATGACCTCGACCTGAGATCAGCCGGCCTTCGGCGTATGCGCGAGTACGTGACCGAATACGCCCATGGTCCACAGTATGTTGCACTCAAAAGCGAGATCCTTGGGCTTATCGAGATGCTCACTAATGTTCGGTATTGCGTATGGATCGATGGCGGCGAAGTGACGGTCTACCCATTCGGCGAAGAGCAAGATTACAGCGAAACCATCCACGCTACATTCGCCAAGTTTCGCAAGAACACTGTTCGTGACTACCGAGTGGCCTATCGAAGCTCGGACAGCATGAATCATGTTGAATCGTGGATTGTCGACCTGGTGGCCCGACGATATCCGGATACGTTCTCCCAGCTTGACGCTTTCGCGCTGCGGCCATCGTTTAGGGATGGTGGCTTAGTCAAATTTGACAACGAGGTGGCCTTCTATCTCGGCTACTTTAACTACATCGCTCGCTTTCGAGAAGTTGGGTTGCCGTTTTGTTACCCCGAGGTTACTGCTGAGAAAGGGGAAATCGCGGGTACGGATATATTTGACATTGCGCTTGCCGAAAAACTGGTGCAAAACCATTCATCCGTGGTGTTGAATGATTTTCGGCTTGATGGCCCGGAACGGATCGTCGTCGTGTCGGGGCCAAATCAAGGTGGGAAAACGACTTTCGCGCGGATGTTTGGTCAACTGCATTACTTGGCTGCATTGGGCCTCCCTGTGCCGGCGCGCGCAGCCAAACTCTATCTTTTCGATGAAATATTCACCCATTTTGAGAGGTCAGAGGACATCACGACGCTTAGAGGAAAACTGGAAGACGACTTGTTTCGCATGCATTTGATTTTGGAGCAGGCGACCTCTAGAAGCGTCATCATCATGAACGAGATTTTCTCGTCGACGTCGTTGAAGGATGCGATGAAGCTTGGAGCCCGTCTGGTTGAGAAGCTCTCAGCCATAGATGCCTACTGCGTTTGCGTCACGTTCATCGACGAGCTCTCCACGATCAATGAAAAGACGGTCAGCATGGTCAGCATGATCGACCCGAAGAACCCGGCCGTGCGAACGTTCCGAGTTGAGCGGCAGGTCGCAGATGGCCTTGCGTATGCTCATGCCATTGCCGAGAAGTACGAAATCACCTATGACTGGTTGATGAGGAGAGTGCCGTCATGAACGTGTTCCTGATGCACCCGGACTGCGACTTCTCGCCACCGGCCGAAGGCGCATGGGATCGGGACGAACTAGCCAAAGATCTTGCGCTGCCAACGCTCTGGCATGCCATGGCGGCAGATGATGAGTTCCTGTACGAGGTCGCTAAGCGAGCGACGTTTGGTGCGCTGACCAATGATGGGCAGACCATTCGCTATCGACATGCGGTCCTTCGCGACTGCCAGGAGAATACGGAAGTCATCGATGCTGTCTATCTGTTGGCGTTGAGCGCGATAGAGGAGAAGGGGAAGTCGTACTTTGGAATTCTCTCCACGTACCCAAGTGCAGTGCTGCACGGTTCACGTGAAGTCATGGAGATATTCGTCAGGAAGCTCAGGGAGCTTAGGCAAATCGCAGAGAAGAACGAGCATTCATTTTCCTCTGATGGTTTTCGACGCCTTTTCGCAATGCTCAAGGAAGAACTCTCCGAGGAGTACCTCGGCGAAGTTGAGCGTCATCTGTCAATTCTGCGCTTCCGGCAAGGGGTGTTGTTGAGCGCCTCGCTGGGGAAGGACGGGCGGGGCATCGATTATGTGGTTCGGCTACCCAATGAGGACGTGCGGCGTTGGTGGCGTAGGCTTATCTTGCGGCGCAAATCTGCATTCACGTTCGAAATCCCTGAGCGGGATGATGCCGGTGCGCAAGCCCTCAATGACATTCAAGGCCGGGGGATAAATTCCGTTGCCAACGCACTGGCTCAGTCCATGGAGCACATTCTTGGATTCTTCGTGCTTTTGCGTACTGAGCTAGCGTTCTATCGGGCCCAGTTGAATCTGCAGCGCCAACTTGGTTCGATTGGCGCGAGACTCTGCGTTCCTACTGTTGCGCCAGCCGGCTCGCGGGGACTACGCTTCGACGAGATGTACGACGTGTGTCTCGCGCTCCAGATGGGGAAGGCAATCGTAGGAAATCGCGTCAATGCAACGGGCAGGTCGCTAGTCATGATCACAGGGGCGAATCAAGGCGGAAAATCGAGCTTTCTGCGGAGTGTGGGAATCTCGCAGCTCATGTTCCAGGCGGGGATGCTGGTCGGAGCTGACCAATACGAGAGCGAGGTCTTCCAAGGCCTGTTCACGCACTACAAACGTGAGGAGGATGCTGGGCTTGACAGTGGGAAGTTCGACGAGGAAGTGTCGAGAATGAGTCGAATAGCGAAGAAGATCGTTCCGAACTCCATGCTGCTATGCAACGAATCGTTTGCCGCCACCAATGAAAGAGAAGGATCGGCAATCGCTCACGATGTCATTCGGGCCATGTTGGATAAAGGGATTCGGGTGCTGTTCGTTACCCATTTTTACCATTTGGCCCGATCTGTCATCGCATCGGAGTCTGGCAAGACGTTGTTCCTTCGTGCACCTCGCAACGAGGATGGAACGCGGAGTTTCCGGCTTATCGAGGGCGCGCCACTTGAGACGAGCTTCGGCGACGACCTCTACCGCCGGATTTTTGGCGAGGCCCTGGATCGCGATGATGAACCGACTCAGGCGGGGTTGCCGGTTACCGAAGGGACGAGAGCCGAGTGACTTGGCATTTCGGTGGTTGCGACGCATGCAAGACTACAGAATCAGCGACGTTCGGCCGTCGGCGCCTGTCGGTAATTCAAGAACGTTCCTGATACGTAGTTTCGAATCGAGGCGGTAGACCAAGGGCGTCGCATTGGGGACATCCATCGAGCAAAATGCAGCAGGATCCGTGCCGTGGATAGCCGCGATAAGCATGCGAAGACTGTTCCCATGCGCGGAGACAAGCACGCAGCCTCCGACTCGCAGCAACGGGGTAATCGTGTCTCGCCAGCATGGCGCTACCCTATGGAACGTGTCCTGTAGCGATTCCGTGCGCGGGATGAACGGAACTTCATTCCTCGAAGATGCCGATAGCTTGCCGACCAGCCTCCGCGCCTGCGCAGCATTCATCGGCGGGGGGCGGGACGTGTAGTCCCGGCGCCAACGGTGTACTGTGGCGGTACCGTAGATTATCTCGGCTTCCGCGCGACCCATTCCGGTCAAGCCACCGTAGTGACGCTCGTTCAATCGCCAATCGACGATGCAACGAAGCCGTTCAGCCGTCGGCATCATAGCGAGGATATGTTCCTGTGAGTCAGAGGCTCGCCGAAGGCTGGAAGTGACAACAGCATCGAATCCTAGTCCTGCATCCACAATCGCTTTGCCTGCGTGTTTCGCTTGCTTCACCCCGAGCGGTGTCAATTCGATGTCGGTCCACCCTGTGAAGCGCTGTTCACGATTCCAGAGTGATTCTCCGTGACGCACTAATACGATGGTCCCCAACTGGCTCTCCGTGTCCTCAGTTGCCGCGACTAGTGACTAAATGTTGTTGCCGATAGCACCGGCAGTATTTTCAGGGCCATTCGCAGTGCCACTCACGCAATTGCTCGTCAACTGGGTTAGCGCCTCCTGCATCGCTGAGAGTCGCATTGCAACGGAGTTGCGCGGGTCGGTCAGACGGCTTCGCTCGCTGTCCAACCAGGTGCGCCTCGCATGAGCCCACCCCTGGGCTGTTTCGTTCAGCAACCCATCGATCCCGCACGTCCAAACCTCCAGAGTTTCAAATACACGCAGATTCGCCAATGCACGCATGGCACGTGAATGCAATGTCCGCCAGTGCGACTGACGTCTCAGTTCGTCGAAGAATCTGCCGGCTGTGAGAGGTCCGAAGTCTATTTCAGGAAGTACAGGAAGACGTGGGTAGTGTCCATCGAAGTCGGTGCGAGAATCGGATATCGCTTGCCTGGCGTGTGTTACGAATTCGCGGAACGCGGCCTCTCTCTGCCTGAGTTGTTGAATCAAGGATTCCGCGTCGGAACTCACACGACTTCGAAGCGATGACAGGATCAGTGGTGCCGGATCTACCAGGTCGTCGGGACTCTGTCGTATGAGCTCGACGATATTCTCACACGCTTCCGAGACAGCTTCAGATATGGTCGCCGCGTACCTCGTCTCAATCATGCTGACGGTAGGTGGGTTTTCCAGGCAATGCTCCGCGCGACAAAGTGCCTGATGGCACCGGGTCGAGCGATTCTCCAGGTCTTGGGGGGACGATTTCGACTCGAGGGCATGGATCTTTGCGCTTAGTGTACTTACTGTGTCTCGCCGCAGCTTGCCGATCCGCCTAGTCCTCACGCCTTCTCTGAGTTGTGCGCGCCTCGCGATGCTTTCCTTGAATAGACCCTCCAGCCACGGAGCGTTCAATGCCTGATGATCCTCTTTCGCGCTTGAAAGGTATATCGGGATATGCTCGCCGAACGAGCGCTTCATGACTTTGTCGGCGTGTTCGAGGACTTGCCACTGTTCACGCAACGACAGTTGATCTGCCTTATTGATAAATACTGCGAGTTCGCCGCCCAGATCCAGTGCACGGCTCGCAATTCGCAAGTCCAGATTGCAGAGACCCTGCGCATCCACGATGAGAACTGCTAAGTCGAAGTACTGCGAGGATCGCCACCACCAGCCGCTGGTTTCTACGCCATCAATACCAGGCGAGTCTATGATCACCAGACCATCTCCGATATTCGTTGCGGGCAAATCCACTTTCACCAGAGATACGTGCCTCGCATTGTTCCTGTTCCATTGGGCGTTCAGGTATTCGTCCAGTTGTGTCGCAGATACCTCAGTGCGGCTTCCATTGGAAAACAGGATATGGATGCCGGTGCGTTTGGCGGACTCGATCAACGTAGTTGCCGCAGTGGTTGGCACCGGCCCTGTCGGTAAGTTGGCAGTAGGAGCAACGAGGTTAATCAGAGATGTTTTCCCGGAGTTGACCTGTCCAACGAATAGAAGGTGCAGGGAGTCGGTGGTGCGTTGCTTCACCAACACTTCGGCGCGTTCTTGCAATGAGCTCAATCCGAACTGGGAGCAGGTCTGCAGAAGCCAATCGAGTTCAATCTCGTTATGGGAATTCGAATCTGCCGAGGTAGGGGCGCCACCATGTGTGTATGCGGCGTCCACCGAACAGCGCACAATTTCGGCTGCTTCTTCAACGCGCTCAATGAACATCCTGATATGCCGCGAGCTGTCCGGGAAATCGGGTGTTAGCGTTTGCCGAAGATACGCGTCGAGCTGTGAAATCGAGGCGGAGATTTCGTCGAGGCAAGCGCGCATGGTTTGAAGCGTGTCCCTTGAGTCGAGATAGGTGACAGCGCCCGCCGTACTTATCAGATCGAATATCGCGAGGCGGACTCGGTGAACTGCGTCAAGGGCTGTGTCCCTAACCAGCGCCGGCTCTTCGTCACAATGTTGAGAAATGCGAAAGTCCGCCGGTGACGTATCGAGAATTCCGCGCAGTTTGTCAAATTTCTCAAGAAGCCCGTAGAGCTTGCCTGTAATCTCGGACGACACGGCGTGCTGGGAGGTTGTCATTTCGTTATGCTCCGCATCAGCGAACACTCTGCACCCTGGCCGGTGGCCATTGCAGTCGCGCAGGCATCATCATCCGATGGCGGAGGTTGTTAGGGGAATGCCATCCCCGTATTCACGAGCCGTGTTGGACTAATCTCCTCCGAGGTACCCATACTCGATGGGAATTCGAGTGTAAAAAAGTTTGACTCCACCGGCTGAAAGGGCCGCGATCAGGGCGTCGATCTTCTCTTCCTCCGCAACAACGGTGATGGCAACCGGCTCATCGGCTAACTCAAAGAACCGAGCTGCGTGCAGCCTACCATCTGCTCCCACCCCAGTCGATGCTTGCACCGTTGTCTGACCATGGATGCCCGACTGTTCAATCAGAGATGCGATCCATGTATCGGCATCTTGTCCCCCCTTTTTCTGGTTTTTTGTGAAGTAGACCGTTAATTGGCTGCCTTTGGCCATGTGGAAATTCTCCCAATGCGTTGGTCGGCCGTGAGCACGCGAGGAACGTGCGATAGCCAAGAGCTATTCGGTCCGAAACTTTGGGGGGAAATTCATAAGCCTACATCCCGCATGTCTCGGGGTACGTAGGCATCATCAGTCGCGAGCGCGACGGTTGAAGGAGGAATGCCATCTCCTGTGTGATCACGATTCTAGCACCAACGGATGCGCATGTTTTGCCTCCTTAGACCTCCTCAAGGTGAGCGGTATCGTTCACTCGAAGGATTTGGATACCCGCCGGCCTGACGTCAAATTCATTGATGGCGCAGGGAGACTGCTTGATACGCCAATAGGCCGACAGAGGCTGGTCAAGCAGCTGGCTCAATAGCGCCCGGTTGACACTGTCATGTCCGACCAGAACCACGGGACGCTGCTCGTCGGTGTGCTTGGCCAGAACGTATCGCAATGCATCGGCGGTGCGGCACACCAGATCCTGAAGCGAATCTCCGCCGGGGAAACGCATGAGGTGCGGTCTAGTTCGCCATGCCTCGAATTCTTCAGGCCATTTTTGTTTGACCTCCGCATGCGTCAGCCATTGCCAATCACCGTAGTCTAGGTCATTCAAATATTCCAGCGTTGCACGTGCTGCGCCGCACGCGTTTGCGATGTACTCCCCAGTGTCGACACAGCGAGACATGGGGCTGGTGTAGACGAATGCGGGAGGCGAGTGTCTTTGCAGCCTGGTAGCAAGCCTAGACGCCTGCGCTCTCCCGATGGGAGTGAGCTGTGTGTCGGCGCGGCCTCGAAATCGCACTGGCTCGATACCTTCAACATGTCCATGCCGGACCAAGAGAATTCGTGTCATTTGAGTCCTCCTTGACTGCCGCAGTTGAAACTGGTGGATGGTGTGAGGGTATGCCAAAAAGATGCGCATTTTGCCCAGCATAACGCCGCTTCGAGTCATTGTGAACGCAGCGGCCCTGACGCTAGGTCGCCGGTTGAGCTTCGGCGACGATAGTTCACCGCATATTTAGAAATAACAAATAGTGATTTGACTGAAAATGTTCAGAAAATTATCATAAAAAGTAACGGTTGTTACATTTTGGTGGATACGAGATATGCAGAATTGGTTGCTGCTTACATACAAGGTGCCAGCGGAGCCCGCCCGGAAACGGGTCGCTCTCTGGAGAAAACTCAAAGGGATGGGGGCTGTGTATCTGCAGAGTGGTGTGTGTTTGTTGCCCAAAAACGACGACCACAACCGGCGGCTGAAGATCCTGGAGAACGAGATCGACGAAATGCAGGGTGAGTCGGTACTTCTGGAAACTGTCGCGCTTGATCGCCTGCAGGAAGACAAGGTCGTTGCGCGCTTCAAGGCAGACCGCGACGAGGAATACGTCGAGTTCCTCGCTAAATGCAAGGATTTCGAGGAAGAGATCGCAAAGGAAACAGCGGCGGGCCATTTCACTTACGCGGAGCTGGAAGAAAACGACGTCGACGTGAAGAAGCTGCAGACGTGGCTGGAGAAGATCATCAAATTGGATTTCTATGGTGCGAGCCTTGCTGCGGAAGCCAAGGCGGGCCTTGAGACATGTGAGGCGCTCCTAGACGTTTACGCGCAACGCGTATTTGATGCACACGACGAAAATCATCTCTAGCCTGCCCACGCAAGGATAAAAACAGGAGATTCGCGATGTTCTCTCTAAGGGTGCTCACGTATAACACGCTGTTTGCCGGGCGTGACGGACAAAAGGACCAACGCTTCGTAGACCAGATTGAGACGATCAATCTACTCAAGCCGGACGTGTATTTCATGCAGGAAGCCAGAGGCTTCGGCGCCAATGGAGCAGCGGGGTTGTTTGCGATGGAAAAGCTCATTGGCATGCGGGGCTTTTTGTCTTCGGCTCCGCGTACAGGTCAGAACGTCGCGATTTTTCTACGGTCGCCCCTCGCACCGATTAGCTTTGACGTTGATTCGGCGAATTTTCATCACACTTGCGCTGTGTTGAGAGTCGCTATTCCCGGAGTCGACAGGCATCTCACTTTGGTAGGGGTGCATCTGTGTCCCAATGGTCCGGAAACTCGACTTCGGGAGGCGGCGGTTTTGGCTATTCAGGCGCGGGCAGACCAACTCGCCTTGGTCGCTGGTGACTTCAACTCCGCATCGCCGCATGACGCGTTGCCTACAGATTGGGCGAGATTGGAGCCTCACCATCAGGCGCGATACGCATCGGCTGATTGGACCCGAGTCGATCATGCCGTGTTGAACAGGCTGGAGTCGGCAGGGTGGGTCGATGTCGGTCATGTACTTGGCGAAAATGGGGAGCCCACGGTTCCGACATTGGCCTATCGGCAAGCGGAGTTTCCCACCATGCGTTGCGATTACGTGTTGGCGTCGAAGTCTATGGCGGTCTTTGCCACGGGCTACCAGGTGATTCGAAGTGAATTAACGGATAGGGCGTCTGATCACTATCCTGTACTGACCACGTTCGAGGTGGTTTGATGAAAAGCCCCCCTTCACACACACCGTATTTGGCGCCGTTGTCATCTCGCGTCGTTCCCAACGTTCCTGCAGAATCGCGAGGGTTGCTGGAGCACCCGCATGGCGACGGCGACGATATTGCCCCCGGGCATGCGGAGCCATGGATGAACCGGACCATCGTCGGTGCCGGTGTGACCAGCGCACTCGGTGACTTTTGCTACGAGACGACTACGGTCATTTTGCCTGGCTTTCTCGCGGTGCTCGGTGTTCCGGCGTTTATGCTTGGCGTCATTGAGGGGGTAGCTGACGCGGTCGCGGCATTCACCAAAATGGCATCCGGATATATTGCTGATCGTATCGGTGCGCGCAAGTCGCTGGTGCTTATCGGTTACGGTCTGACGCCTCTAGGGCAGGTGCTCATTGCCCTAGCTGCCGGATGGCCGCTTTTGCTAGCCGGGCGGTTGATTTCCTGGTTTGGGAAGGGGCTGCGGGGGCCTTTGCGCGATGCAATTGTCATTCAAGCCGTATCTGCGAAAACGCGCGGGCGAGCATTCGGGTTTCACCGCGCCGCCGATAGCGTGGGCGCCATCGCAGGCCCATTGCTCGGCGTGGCACTCCTAGGCTGGGCTCAAGGAATGAGTTGGGCAAATATGGCCAGCCCATTTCGGCTCGTCTTGTGGGTATCTACGATTCCCGGTGTGCTGGCGGTCGTGGCTTTCTTGTTGTTGGTCAAGGATCCCGAGCAAAGCGCAAACCCGAGGTTGCGGTTCGTCAGTTCAATGCGAAGCCTTCCCCTGAAGTTCAAGCGTTATCTTTGGGCCGTCGGCATATTTGGTCTTGGAGATTTCTCTCACAGTTTGCTCATTCTCGCCGCGACCACGTTACTTTCGCCATCGTTAGGGATTGTTCATGCGGCACAGATGGCCGGCATGCTGTACGTATGGCGCAACGTGGTCCAAGTAATCGCGTCCTATCCGATTGGGATTCTGGCGGATCGTACAGGCCACGTTCGAGTGCTCGTTGGCGGTTATGGACTTGGTGCAGTGCTTGGGGCATTTCTTGCAGGAGCGTTCTTAATGAGATTGCATGATCTTGCTCTGTTGACCATCCTGTTCACCGTCGCCGGACTGTATACCGCAGTACAAGAAGCGATGGAGTCTACCGTGACTGCGGAAATGGTGTCGCGCGATACTCTTGTAATCAACTATGGAGCCCTTGGCATCGTAAACGGTGCGACGAAGTTTGTGTCTAGTGCAATGGTCGGCTGGTTGTGGACGGTAATATCGCCGGCTGCAAGCTTTGCGTTGGCGGCCTTCTTGATGGCTGTCGGTGCAATGGTATTGATTCGCGCTACGCGGTGATAACTTAACGGCGGTGTACGTTTACCCGCGAACTCCCAGAATCGAGAAACGAGCCGAAACTGACTGTGACACCGCCTGCTTTTAACTCGGACAGCGACCCAGCTTTACCTCCGAGCGCCAGCGCAACACACGCCGTGTTGAAAAAGGCGCGAACGGTAGAAAAGATGGTGGACGATATACGCTAGGCTTGAGCGTTGACCCGTAGAATCTTCGCGTTTCGGTTGTTTCAATAATCGATACAAACGTCACCGTGTGTCGTGGGTACTCCATAAGGGGTGACGCTATCGCGTGATCTAGTCTTAAGAGTGCGGGGGGCAATATGCCCCCGCCTTTCGATTTTTGGGCCTACGGCCGTCCCCTTGGGCTTTCTGCCTTGACTGGTGTCAAACCCATTTGTCCCATGCCATGGTGTGCACGGGATCAATGGGCGTGTTGGTGCTTGACGAGTAGTATGAACACAGCGTTGCCGCTCCATATACGGCGGCGTGAGCGAAATCGCACGTCGTGTCATCGCGTACTTCGGAGGAGAGAATGGAAAGAACGATTGCGTATCGCGGCTTCGATATTTGCGTTAAGTTGGAGCCGGCTGCAGGGGATATGTTTGAGGCATGGTTTAGTGTCGAGGGTGCAATAGTGCCTGCGGGTGTCATCGCACTCGGCACGCCAATCAAGGTTCGCAACGGACCGTTTTCGCGCTAATGGGCCTATCTGGTCGCTGAAATAGCGGGCTAGGCGGCGATCGACGTGATACTAGGCACTTCGCACAGGGCTGCTCATTAGAGCGCGTGGTGAGCTCGCTGAACCGAGCACGCACATGCAGACGTCCAAAATGTCCCCTGTGTGGTGTGCTATTGGACTTCGGCGCGCGTGTCCGTGACGCTTGCACGATGATCCGCAGAATTTCGGTCGTACTATCATTTGTATTCGGACACTCTCTGAAGCCGTTAAATCCATGGCGTCCATCAACTTCGTGTATCGCGGGTGCACCGTCGAGATTCAAATCGGCGAGCGTGCGACCCTGTGGGACATCACCATCGAAGTGACCGCTTTCGATGGCGTCGAGCTCATCGAGCCGTTCGGCCCCAGAAAGCTCAAACTGCCGAAGACCGACGAACTCGACGCAATTCAGCAGACCCTCATCGAAGAGGTTCGCTTCGCGATTGACTGTCGGCTTGTCGGCTGCTGAGCAGCCTTCACCTCGGCCACAGCGCGCCGCGGTGCTACTCTTAGCCGAACGTTTGGTTGTTCCGGGTATTCCTCACTTTTGGGGTTAATTTAGCGGCGTAGACTTTCCTGACCGTGTGGTGCTGAATTTGCCCCGGGCACCGCGGATTTATGGCCCATCTCAACTGATGGGTCTTTTTCGTTGTGACCACATGGGTTGTCGTCATGGCTTGTCCCTTACGTTTCGTTCGACTTCGGCCCGGAGTTCCTGTTGCTTGCGATCGCGCTGATGCTGCTGGTCGTACCTCGCCGGAATATCTCTATTTCGCCTGTCGCGCTCGGCTCTCGCGAGCCGGACGATCTCGTTTTGTCTCATGCTAGGATTCCTCGAAACAACGGGAGGCGCGAATGGACGATGCCGCGTGGCTTGGGAACATCCTGTACAGCGTATTCCCGACGAACACAGTGTTCTCGGTGAGCGACATCATGGGCCGCGTTCAGGTTGAATGGACAGTGCCTGATATCGACCGACGGAATGTTCCGTTGGTGATCGATCTTGATTCGATAGTCCGGCAGCGCTGGGAGGACGAGCCGATAGGGGAGCGCATTGCCCTTGAAGGGAGAATTCGCCACCTTGTTGCGAATCAACTCGTTGATTACGACCCAGCGGGAAGCACTGCTATTCCCGATGCGGTGGTGATTCTCGTGCACGACATCGACCTGTAAATCACGCCCTCCTTAGTATCGGTGGCGCTCCATGTAGACCACGGCCCATTTGAAGCCCCCCTTTTTGTTACGACGGTGCTCGCCGCACGACCGGATGGAGCAGTCGGTTACATCGGCCGAGTTCGGATAACTCGGAAAGATGGGGGCCGTCTTGGGCGAACTCCCTCACGTTTCAGATCACGGACGCACTGCTCAAAGTGATCGGTGTGCGAGCGCCCGGGCAACTGGTAGCCGCAACAGGGTGCAGTGGCCATCATACTTTTGGTGGATGTGCGTACGCGGTGCTTTCTTCAGCTTCACAGAGCCCCCGCAGGAATGGAGAACACCCGCATCGGTTCGTCGCCGAAGTGAGATGGGTGATGGTCTGCACATCGTAGCCGCGCCACGGCAGTTCCACACGGCGCTTGATGTCACTGACCTTCGGTTAGGCCGTCGAGCGCGCCCAGCGGGGCGGCTGCAGAATTAAGATAATGGGTGTAGGGAACGTAATGGATTGGACCGTGGGAATCTCGTTCTGCTATCGTGTGACGTCTTGACGTAAGCAATGAACCGACATGAAACGGAATGAATTGAACGATCGATTCAAGGTGTTCCCGTATCGCGCGGAGAGACGGGATGACGATACGAATAACGGCGGCCTAGACCTAATAAACAACCCGGCTGATATTGAGAAAATCCACGAGGCAGCGAGTTTTCCTGCTTTGAAGGCGTTCATCTCGATGATGAACTCGCCAACATCAGCGCTGATGACACTGGGCTGCGCGCATGGGGAGATTGATGGCCTGATTTATGGATACGTCGACATCTCATTTCGAGACGTCGAGGTGGGGCAGAACGAAGGGTTCGTGTCGTGCGTCGACGAACTGCTCAAGACTTGGGTGAAGCAGGCTTATCCGCACGGGAAGGAATTGGCCGAATGGCTACGACCAACGCTTCACTGGGACTATTCGGAATTTCGATATTTCGGAACGGAGCCAAGGCTGATGATTTCCATGACTTATCGGACCAGAGCTCTGGCGGATGCAAATCATCTATTCGGCGTTCTTCACTGTTTTTTTGAGGAAGGTCTAACATTGCCCGGTGCCTCTGACTTGTAAGGCTAACGTTAAGAGAGAAGCCCGCAATCAGAATGCGGGGTCCTGATGCGGGCTATTTCGCGTCGCCGCCCCGACGTTAGGTATGCTCACTTGAAGATCCTTTCGATACGAATTCGCTCGTATTCGGGGGTATGCTTTGTCCCAGTGGATCTTCTTCGATGAACGCTGACGGCAGCCCACCATGTCGACCATTCCGCGCACTGATCTTCGTAGCCTCATCCTGGGGTTGACGCTCACTGCATGTATTGCGACCCTCGCCAATTGTTTGTACTCGGCGTATCGAGTTCAAAAAGCAGGCATTGATAGAGAATTCGTTGCAAGCAAATCGGGCGTACAGCGCTAGGGTGGCGTCGTCGATCGACGTTTTCCTGCGCGACACTCAACTTCGACTAGGGTATTCGGCGAGCCGACTGTCTGATCGGATGGACGATCCCAACGCTCTCGCAGACGAATTGCATCGTGTGCAGGCGCAGGACAACACATTTGACAACGTAGCAATTATTGGACCCAATCGGAACGTCGTCGCCGCCACCCCCATATCTTCAAGACTCCGTGATCACGTAGTCGAGTCGTCAGACACAGTTGATGCGCTCCGGGAGCAAAAGCCGTTTGTCAGCGATGTTCATACATCGGCCGACGGCAAGCCGGTGGTGGTGGTCTCAATGCCCATTTTTGCTCGGAGTGGGACCTACCTCGGATTTCTGGGCGGCGCGATTAATCTACAATCCGATGGAGTTCTAGGGAGGCTCGTAAGCACCCATGTGTTTTGGGGCGACTCCCAAGTCTACATAGTAGATTCCCGCCGAACGCTTCTCTATCACTCTACGAAATCGAGGGTGGGATCAACGATTGGAGAAAATGCTGCGGTTGACCGCTCCCTTGAAGGGAGGGATGGAAGCGATCGAATCACCGATTCGCTGGGGGTAGACGTTCTTGCCGGTTATGCGCCTATCCCTACCGGCCACTGGGGTGTTGCCAGCCAGCAGCCCGTTGTAAGTGTGCTCCGTCCATTGGGAAGCATGGTCTACCGCACCCTAATTGAGACAGTGCCTCTCGCCATTTTGGGTATGGCAGTGATTTGGGGGCTATCGGTATTGATTTCGAAGCCGCTTAGGCGACTTGCCGAGAGCGCTTCAAATACTGGCATTGTCGAAAGTGCAACCGCAATCGCCGGAGTCAACGCTTGGTATTTTGAAGCGAGCAACATCAAACGGGCCCTTCTGAGAAGCATAAACACGACCAAGGCTAGGGTGACCCGTCTTGAGCTCGCATCCCACACGGATCCACTAACGGGCCTACTGAATCGACGCGCAATGGACGAGGCGCTTGATGAAATGTCGCGCGAGGAGCGAACGTTTTCTGCGATAGCGTTGGATATCGATCATTTCAAGCGCGTGAACGACACCTTTGGACATGACATTGGGGACGTGGTCCTGCAACGTCTTGCAGCACTAATGCGCGAATACAGCCGCGACATCGATCTCGCATGTCGAGTGGGCGGCGAGGAGTTCACATTGCTTCTGCCGGATGCGTCCACATCCACAGCTGCTGCCATCGGAGAGCGTCTACGCCAAGTTGTGATGAACACTCAGATCGACCCTGTCGGCCATATTACGATTTCACTCGGTGTCGCTACCTGGCCACAGGATGGAGCGGCGATCACAGAGGTCCTGAAAGAGGCTGACGAACGAATGTATGCCGCCAAACGTGCAGGAAGAAATCGCCTCGTTTCTGCGTCAAGTAACGTAGCGTGAGCGGTCTATGGAGGTCGCTTCGGCATGCGTCTACGGATTCTAGAGATTAGTCTGATGCCGGCGATCCGACGGGAATGTTATGCGGGCTATTTGACGTCGCTTCGCCGACATGTCGGGTTACTCACTGGTGGGTATGTGGAGCGGCCCCACGTACCTGAGGACACGAGGACTCTCTTAAAATATGGGATAGTCTTGTGCCTATCAGTAAGCCTAGTCATTACGTGGAAAGCATCGAAATTCTGACCGAGCCGGAGCGCCGTCGTCGGCGCACGGCGCAAGAAAAAATCGCCATCGTGCAGGAAACATTGGAGCCGGGAGCGTCGGTGTCGGCCGTTGCACGTCGGCACGGCGTCAATGCCAACCAGGTGTTCGGCTGGCGCAAGCAATACCAGGAAGGCAGTCTGGCGGCGGTGAAGGCAGGCGAAACCGTTGTGCCGGCATCTGAGCTGGCCGCCGCCATCAAGGAAATCAAGGAACTGCAACGGCTACTCGGGAAGAAGACGCTGGAAGTCGAAATCCTGAAAGAAGCCGTGGAATGGGGCCGTTCAAAAAACCTGATTGCGCGCTCGCCCTTGCTGCCGGGGGACGACCGATGAAGACGGTCTGCGAAGTTCTCGGCGTGGCGCGCTCTGCCGTGGCGGTGAAGCGAACTCGCTCGTCTGACTGGCGCGATGGTCGCCGTGCCCGCATGACCAATGATGCCGGGCTGGTCGAGGAGATTCAGGCCCATGTGGCGCATCTGCCGACCTACGGCTACCGGCGTGTCTGGGCGCTGCTGCGCCGCAGTCGGGAGCAGACCGGTGCGCCGTGCATCAACGCCAAGCGCGTGTATCGGGTCATGCGGGAGCATCAGTTGCTGCTGCGCCGCCCTGGCGTGCGGCGAGACAAGCGGCGACATGACGGTCGCGTTGCCGTGGACCGCAGCAACACCCGCTGGTGCTCCGATGGCTTCGAGTTCCGGTGCGACGATGGTACGCCCCTGCGCGTGACGTTTGCGTTGGACTGCTGCGACCGCGAGGCGATTAGCTGGGCAGCGACGACCGGCGGGCATAGCGGTGATGTGGTGCGCGACGTGATGCTGGCCGCCGTCGAACAGCGCTTCGGCACCACGCAGGCCGCGCAGCCCATTGAATGGCTGACGGACAACGGCTCGGCCTACATCGACCACCGCACGCGCAGCTTTGCTCGCGAACTGGGTCTTGAGCCGCTGACCACGCCGGTTCGTTCGCCGCAGAGCAATGGCATGGCCGAATCGTTCGTGAAGACCATGAAGCACAATTACGTCGCCTATATGGACAAGTCTGACGCACCAACAGCGCTCTCGCGTCTGGCTATCGCGTTTGAACACTACAATGAGCGCCATCCGCACAAAGCCCTGAAATACCGCTCGCCTCGCGAGTTCAGGCGTAATGCGGTGTCATCAACCTAACGGTGTCCGCCTGTCCTGAGTTACAGGGGCAACTCCAGTATGATTAATTTTCAATCGATCGTTTGAAAATTGTCGTCGGCGAATTTCCCCCTCTCGCAATACTGACAAGATGGAGAATCAACTGCATTGCAGTACCGGGGGAGGCTGATCATGATTGTGACTATTCGAACCATTGTAGGAGCGTTGGTCCCGATAAGCGTGGTAGTCGGAGCTACCGGCTATTTCATGGGACCGAGGGGCGGCAACACGGCCACTGACCACGATGACTTCGAATTGCGAAGCACGGTCGTCGCCGGTGCCACGTGTATCGGAACGCTTGCTACCATTCTCGTGCTTGGCGGCTATATTCGTTGAAAGCGCCGCACGCTGATGGCATTCACGCTTACGTTATTGGGGCGGTCCCTCGCCGAGGATGTGTCCGGTTATCTACAGGCAGGCTCAATAAACTCACGATCATGCCGAGTAGTCGAGCCGGATGATTCCGGCCTTGCAAAACACATGAAGTCGCCGGTCCGGAATAGGTTCAACGGCTGAACGTTGCCACTCGGGGCCAGCATACTGGTTGTTCAGATTGATCCACTCTTCACGAACTGGGCTGCTGCCGGTTTACCGATTGTTTGATCGACGAGCTCAGAGCTTCGACGTCGCGTTTTCGCGGACAGTGAATCATAGAGGTCACGAACAGAGCGTTCCCCATCTCGTCGCTCCAGCGACCACACGCAGAAATTTTCCCGCGCAATGTCCTGGTAATGTTCGGCGAGCGCTGAGTTAATAGCCGAACCGCCGATGGTGCCCGCGTGCCAAAAGATGAATTGCTGTTATTTGGGGAACAATAGGCGCCGCTGGGTTGGACGGCGCTCAACAGTCTTTGGAGGGACAATATCGACTTCGATAACGCTTGGATTCGAGTTGGTTTGTGTTTCGGTGATCAGCCACTGTGGGTAAGAAACAATATTTTGTCTCACTAAATCGATAATCGATGCGTAGCCCCGTTCGTAGGATTCTGATGGCACCATAATGATTTCTACCCCCAAAGATCGGAACAAGGAGAATTTCGCTGCTTCGCTTCTTTCGAGACTGCCATCGACGTCAATGCAGTAGAAGAAAGTCTTCCCGGTTCTCGTGTCTCGTCTTCGTTTGTAGAGAAGAAGCCACCAGAGATCGATTTCCGTAAAGTCGAAACCGAAGCCGACAATATGCAGGTGGTCTCTCAGAAAGATGTCCACCCAAGAGACGACGAAGATTTCCGCTTCCCACGTCGCATTCTCTTTCATCCGCCTCTCTTGCACACTGAGACGTACGGACTTTCTTTCACTTGCCGTGAGCCCTTTTGTTACGTAGTTCCTTATCTTTTGCAGATAGCCCGCATACTGGTCATATCCCAAGAGAATGGTGGCGGGACGCATCGCGTCTCCGTGGATGTGCCACACATGCCGGGTGCCGACTTCGTTCTTCCGGAATAGGCTATACCTGCTCTCAGAAACCGTAGGTCGATACGAGTAGAGATGATCGGCCAGAGCGACCTCGACAGCGACGTCGTAGTTTGTCGTAAGTATGTTGCTGAACTGACTTACCAGCGTGCCGAGCTGTGCATGCGGGGGGAGCGAGCTCACCAGTTCTGCGATTCGCTTCTTGACGTGGAGCTCGGCTGATCTGACGTTCTTAAAGTCCGGAAGCCTGACGCAAAGCTCTTCAAAGAACAAGGAAAGCGGCTTCTTTTCGCTGGGGATGATTTGACCGTCAAGCCCCAGCTCATTAGTGAGCTGAGCTAGCAATTGAGGCCAACTGAGTTGCATCGACAGACGATTGAATCCATTTCCGATCAATAGGCAGTGCATCTCCCCTCCCGTTGGTCTATTAGACGCTACTCTTAGTTGTGTACAATCGATACGGCGTCCGTACGCCGTATTGCATGGCCGGGTCACAGTTTCTCATGCATGTAAAGCGCTGCTACGTGCAGTCCAATGTCCTCCGCTGGGCTCGTCAACACGTACTAGAGTTTGCGGCCAGTAGGTGCACGACTCGAAAATCAGGATCGACACTGGTTCACAATGCCCAGAGTGTAGTGGTCTAATCGATCCGGACACCAATTTAGGCGGAAATTCTTGCCATGAAGAGGTGTCTGATGATCAAACAACGTCGTTCGTTTCCCCCCGAGTTCAAACGTAATGCTGCGGCGCTGGTCCTTGACAGGAAAATTCATCGCAGCTGAAGCGCTACATCGTCAGGGAGTTGTACCTTCTCATCTTGGCGGATTTGGCCGATTCAATACGACGCTGTTGACATAGGAGCGTCAACTCGCCAATGGAGCGTTTGTTCCGGAGTTTGAAAACGGAACTGGTGCCGAACACTGGATATATGACTGCACCCCAAGCTCATCGGGACATCGGCCATTACCCGGTGCAACGATACAACTGGCTACTTCCCCATCAACTTAACGACGGGGTGGCTCCCGCGGTAGCAGAAAAAAATTAACGCAGTGTCCGGGATGGGTTGACCACTACACGGACAACACGAAGCGGATTTTTCGCGACTCTTTGCTTCGAGGGTGACTCAAGATGTGACGACGATCACCGATATGAGGATATTGGTTCAATCGGAGATTTCATGATCGTCCTAAGAATTTTGACCGGTGCCTTCTTGACGCTAGCGATCCCGTTCGCCGTATTTGCTGCGACGTGCCATTTTATGAAGGCGTGGGCCTTCGTACTCCATCCCCTAGTCAGGATCATCCGAAACATAAGTGAGCGTCATCATCTACCCGGCAAAGTCAATCGCATAGCGATAGGCGTTGCTATTTTTCTGTCGACACCTCGAATGGTTGTTGGGCAGACGGTACTGGCGTTGCTCAGCATGTGGGTTATGGCGCATTACCTTTCGGAAACTGACGTCTTCAACGTACTGTTGCAATTGACCGTGTTGGGGCTCATGCCGCTTGCTTGGCTTGCAATCGTGCTTTGTGGGAACAGAAAGGTACTTCGAGCTTTGGAGTGCCCGTTCTGCGTCGTTATCCGGTGGACGCTATTGCTAATCTTGGTGTGGGTCGCGCATGCTCATACGGCCGAGGATCTTGCGCTACTCTTTGGTCCGGCCGCGTCCCGTTTGCCAGTAGCGGCTGCGCTTGGCGCGTTTCTTCGAGCGGTCGGATACTTGGCGTTTCCAACGGCAATTTTGATCGCTTTATGTCAAGGTTTATCACTGCTTGCTTTCATAGCTGTTTCCATCAAGAAAATAGAAGTTCTCGGTCCGCGTAGATTCCTCGCGCCAGCGGTTTCTACCGTATCACTGTTCTTGCTAACGATATGGAACAGCGCAGAGTTCGTATTGATTTCGTCTCCTGTAGAGCGGCTACTCGTCGCCCATGTTGCATTCGAGAATGACATGCTCAGTGAGGAAGCCTGCAACGGGGAGAAAAGCGCTCGACGGGTGATCCAACTTGACGGAGATCAGTTGCACGCGTTCGCTTTTTTGCCTCAATGGGCAGACGGAGAGGTGCGCGAATCGATTACAGCCATAAGGAAGCTGAGAAACAACGAAGTTAAGGCGCTGATTCCGTTGTATGACGGCATTGTTAGTTGCAACTGGCCCGCAAAAGGCGTTTGACATTCGAGATATCGATGCCGCAGCGCACCACCGTGGCCGTGATCTCGTCATCATACTTCGCGGATGATGGTCGACGTGGGTTCTCACGTCGACCAGGTGCATCGATATTAGAAATTGATTAAGCGGACTCCAACGTATTGGTTGCCTCGATTGATACGCTTTTGCTTGAACCCGAGGCTTACCATGCGCAGTTTAAATTTCTGGATTGTCACAGGTTCGACACCATGCCTGCCAGTAAATCTCGAGTATGCGTCGAACGCGTCCTGCGCCGCGATTTTGCCATTCGCGGAACGTTTGCACTCTGCGTCGATCCACATCCGTACCGAATCGGCACGCGTCCGCGCGTCGGATGTTGCGGCTTCAACTTGGGCGCATCTGGGTAAGCGACCGGCTTGTAGGTAATCAGATGCACCTGCGATAAGCCAGTTAAGAATTCCTGACGCCTCGGTTGCGAGCTTGTCATCCAGATCATTGTCACGTGAGGCCCCCGAGAATTTTTGCGTGAACGGGATGACCATGACACGACGCCACAATGCGTCGTTCTCTCGATCCCAATCTGGCATTTCGTTTGTACTCAGAAGCAGTTTTCCGCGTGGTCGGAACGATTCTGTTTCCCCGTAATTGTGGCGGCCGCTCACCTGATCGCCTCCGGTCAGTTGTTTGAAGAACGGTTCATCAATGCCACCTCGTCGCTCGGATTCGGTGCAGAACAGTATGCGAGGCCGTTGTAACGCCATTAGCGCTGGTGTCGGCCCATTGGCATTTCCTTTGTTCGCGCCCTTCAGGAACGATGGCGACATCTGCCCCGAGTAAAATGGCCCAACGACGTTTTCGATCGCCCGCGTCAGCGTTCCTTTGCCGTTGCTTCCACGTCCTAGCATGAAGAACGCCTTCTGCTCTTTGATCAATCCTGTCATCGAATAACCAAGAACGGAGCGAAGAAACCTGCGGAGAACCCGGTCAGGAGCAACACTCTGTAGAAATGCGGCGAACTGTGGGCATCGCGCGGTAGGATCAAACTTCGCATCGGTCGTACACGTGATCATGTCTTGCGGTCGGCCCGCACGGAACTCCTTTGTACGAAGGTCCACGACCCCATTCGGAACCCCCAGTAGATACGGATCAGTATCAAAGTCTGAAGCCTTTGCATCGAGTTCCGGAAACGCCTGCATACCTGTGAGGATCCGCTGCGCGCTCTGATAGGACGCCATACGTTTGAGGATCGATGCGGCTGTCGAGTTGCCGGTTTCTTCTGCGCAGACTACGAGTTCGGAAATCTCGCTTAAAACGGATCGGATTGCCGCTCGTTTATCTTTGCTCCAGTGATGGTCGATGAAGACTCGGCACGATTCATTCTCAACGATCTTCAAATTTTCACCGAGTTTTACTGCGACGAATTTCGCAACGTCGGCATCGCTTGTCGGAAACGAGGATCGTCCTGAAGCATCACCTGACGTGCCGTATTGATTCGCGTAGTAGTAGATCGTCCTGATTGTTCGAGTGCCGTTCAGATCGAAGTTGGCCCAAGTTGATTTTTGTCTAGCCTCGTCGTATTTCTCGGGGGCCGATCTTGACCATTGATCCCAGATCTCGAATCCGGCGTTGTCGTCCCACGAGTGCACGGCCATGCCAATGTGTAGCCACACTGTCCGATCTTGGGCTGGAATCCTAGCCAGAAGTTCTCGTACTTCATCAGCACTAGGTTTCTGATCGGCTATTTTGTGACCCCGTTTTCGAATGGGGCGCGCAGTCACGGGCGTCTCAGTTGCTGGAATCTGCCCGCCCAGTGCCTCGATGAGTTCGGCGGCGGTTCCTGCATTAGATCCTGTCCCGCATTTTCGGAGTTTGGTTCTCTGACCGCGTTTCCAGTTAATGGTGCCCGCTAGTCGAAATGCGTGGGCAGCGTCCGTCGAATTGGGATCGGACTTGAGGGCATTCGCGAGCGCCAGCGATAACTCCCGGAATTTGGATCGTTCGCATTTCACTCGGAAGTATGCGTGGAATCGACCTGCGGACGTCTCGACCAAAATGTCGGGTTGCACGGGGAGCACAGCCAGAGATTCGCGCGTCTGACCGGAATCACAGTCAGCAACGAGATAGCGAATGCGCGTAATGTTCTCGGACCTGCGACCTTGACCGTCCGTTCGTTGAGGAACGACTGCGATTGCGGCACCACGTTCGTTGAGCGCCGCTAGTTCGATCGCGGTTTCACGAGTTGCCTCAAGATACAGTGATTGGGACTTCACGTTCGATCCGTCGCGTTCGGGGAATACCTGAATGGCGGCGCACCGGGTGCCGTCGGTCGATGGGCTGGCAACGGCCTTGAGGTGTTGGGTCATGGCCTTGATGTTGCAGTTGGTTGTTTTTGTCGGTTTCATGTAGTTCGCTGATTCTAGAATTTCGGAGCGAGCGATGTAGGTGATGCAGGAAAAATCGTGATGTTGGTGCCCGGCCCCTTTTTCTTTCCCTGTCATCAAGGTCAAAAAAAGACGCAGCGTTCTCCGACATCCACAGATCTCCTACATCTCCTACACCCCGCTGCTTGTCGAAGGAAGGGGGCGAAGAAGAGCAAAACTGATTGGGTGCTAGGCCACACTCTGATCGCTAACGGTGATCGTCCGACCTACGGCGATCTTTTCCCGTGCCCAAGCAAGGACCTCAGATTCGATCCAGCGGACCATCCGGGAAGATAGGTGAACCGGTTTGGGAAACTGACCGTCTTTCATCTTCGCGTAGATAGATGATCGTGAAAGGCCGGCAATTCGTTCGACGTCAGATCGTCGGAGAAATACAATCGACGTCTGTTCTTCATTGACCAGTGTTTGGTGCATCGGGTGCTCCAGCAGGCAGTCGTTGCCTGAGTCCGGCATCGGGCAGAGAACCCGAAGCACACCTTATTTACTGATCCACCAAAACTTGAAAATCTGGTTAGCCGATTGGCCGGAAACCGAATCGAGAATGCACGCGAATCCTCGGCTATCCCAAGAATTCGCAACGACGCAATGTGCGAGTTCTCAAGAATCTGGAGCGTTGCGCGTAAAGCACCGGACCACGAAAGACCGGCGTGTGGACCAGATACAGATTCTCTCGTGCTCGTGTCGTGGCCACATAGAGCAGACGGCGTTCTTCCTCGACGTTCCGCTTCTGAATTTCTCTCACGTGGGGGATCACGCCGTCGGTCACATTGATCACCATCACGTGCTCCCATTCTTTACCTTTTGCCGAGTGAATAGTGGAGAGCGTGACGCCGAGTTGATCGTATTGCCGTTCGACGAATGCCGTGAAAGAACGCACGGTACTGAACTTGCGGATAAGTGGTTGCCAGAGATTCAGTTCGTGCTCGACCGAGGTTCGCGATTCGCCAAGACCAGATTTCGTCAGCATCGAAAGGTATGCACGTTTAACCGCGCTGAATCGACCCTCTAGACTGCCGGCCCTGGCCGCGGCAACTACTGCGCGTCTTAGCGATGCTTGATGTTGTGGCGGAACCTCGCTGACGATTTTCGAAATGCCGGCCTCAAGGTCCCGGCTTCGGGATCTCGATAGGTGTTCCCGAAGTTCTTCGCGATTCGCGTTCACTAGGCGCAGCAGTTCAAGCATCCCCAAAAGATGATGGCGTTGCGTTTCACGATGCATCGGGGTCACGGCAATATCTTGGGCACGTAACACGCGCTCGATGATGCGCAACTCGATTCTGGTCCTAGACAGAATGGCGATGCGCTCTGATGGAACACCCCGCGATTTCAGGTTACGGATTGCATCTACTAGATACTGTTCCTGACCTCGTTGGGTTTTGCATTGTTTGAGCACGGGGCGGGCGCCATCACGAGATCCCGTGATGGAGATCGAGTTCAAAAGCGAGGATGCGAATTCGGCGGTTTGATGGGTGAGCCGGTGCGATTCGCTCAGGGTCGCGGTGTGTGCGCTCAACAACGTTGCTAGGTCCGAGACCTGGGTGCCCATGAACGAATAGATGGCCTGCCCAGGATCACCGAAGATCCTCAGCGTCTCCACGTTCTTGCAAATCGTCACCAGCAGTTTGGCCTGAGCGATGTCCATATCCTGGTACTCGTCGACCAGTACATGCTTGATCTCCGATCGATGCTGGTCGGCTTGGGCTTGCCCTAGGTCGAGCATTTGAGCATAGGTGGTTAGGCCCTGATCACAAAGACGGCGGTTAAACCTGCGCGCAAGTTGCCGTAGTTCGATTAGGGATGGCGCGTAGTGCGAAACCGACGATTTACGATCGGATAGTAGACGCTGTTCGAGATCGGGATCTCCATGCGAAGAGATCAAGAAGTGCAGGAGGCGGCGCTGCTCTGCCTTGTCTGCAAGATCGATTCCGTGTTTTCGAAAGCGATGTACTAGGAGGCTATTGTGCGCCACGGTTTGGCGCAGCGCGATTGCCAATTGACCGGAGTTCGCTACCGCACGCCGATGATCAGATGATTCACGAACGATTCGATTTGCATAGCCGTGGAAGGTGCTGACAAGAACCTGCGGATTGTTGATGCGGGTCCGTAGTTCGTCGCGCGTTCGATTGCTGAAGGTTAGGATAAGAATCGAGGTCGGGCTCGCTCCATGGTTTAGCAGGTACTCGGCACAGGCTTGCAGTGTTGAAGATTTGCCAGCACCCGGTGCAGCGTTGATCAACAGGCGTGGGGCTCGAGATTCAACGACCTGGATCTGCTCAGGCGTCAGTGGGAAGTTCATGTTGAAGCTGTGGTTAAGACCAGATGTTTGAGCGAGGGGGAGGGGCTTGGGTTGCGAATTTGTAGCGGGGGTGTGGATCAAAAAGGGCAGGATTCGCAGTGTTTCCGTCGAGAAAATGCGTATAAACGTGATGTCGATCAGTGTGCGAAGGGGAAATGTTCTTTGTATTTATCATTCCTTAGTTCAACGGCTACGCGAACGGCACAATTGGTATTGAGTCTCGATGTCAGTGGCGAGGACGCGGTTCCAGTAGATGTCTGTTGTCGATAGCTCTTAGTGCTCGGCGAATGATTGGCTTGGCCCTCACACAGTTATGCAGAACGTACGGTGATTCGTTGGAGGCCCCAACGCGATGCTCCTGCAAGAAGTTCGCGGCACGATTTCGAAGCGCCGATGCTGTTAGGTCAGAACGATTCGAAAGGGCAGCACCCAGATCCATCTTCGACGAGAATTCGCACAACCGAAGAGTCGACCGCCAGAAGATGTGGTGATCGAACGCGATGCAATCTGCGAGGGTGTTCAATCCGATCGACGAGCATGCTGCGTGACCGTTGAAACGATGCTCGAAGTGACAGCAAGGCTCCGGATAACGCCTTGCGAGAAGTTTGCTCGGTCGGTCAGCGTAGAGCACCGGGACGTGCGGACTAGGATTGCCGTTCTTGTTGGTTCGCCGATTGAAGTAGGCGGTCTCTTCCTCGATGTTCGCCCGCTCGCGTGCGCGCACCACCATATGTTCAAGCAGATATTCGGCCATGACAGCCGCGCTCTCTCCATCTGGGGTTAGCCAATCGATGGCGACCTCGGCATAGCTAACCCTGGTCAGGTGCCGTATGCCGAGCATGTTGGATAGCTCGATGAACGCTTCCGACGTCGGCTGCCGAAGTTCGATCTTCGTCGCCCAGATTCGCTGAGATCTATGGATCGGATAAACGATCGTAACGTCGGTACAGAGATTGACGAGCCTTTGCTCGATCTTCTTCGCCGATAGTCGATCGTCAACGTAGATCTTGATTCGGTCGAAAGCGCGGACGATGCCCGTGATCGAATTCGCCACGCGTTTCGTTTTCGTCGATGGTCGTCGTTCCGTTTGTCGTTGTCTCATATGTCGTTGGTGATCGTGGAACTGTGAATCGCCGCGAGCGACGATGTGGGTGTGCTCGATGGACGTATTTACTAGGGACGCTAGATTTGCAGATACCAGCCCGGGCCGTCGTCTTCGCAGAGACCTCAATTTGGCACGTTGACCACGCGGAGAACGGAGGACCATCAGTGGTGTGGACTAGCCAAAGTTCAATGCGGGGACTTGGGGGAAACTTGAATCGTGTCGATGACTATTGCATTCTCAACAATGGACTGTCAGCAACGAAGCGCTCGTCGATGATCGTGATCGACGGGCTCACGTAATCGACGGCATCTCGAAAGCTGGGAGACCTACGACCCCAGATTTCGGGCGCTCACGGTTTCTGGTTCGCGGGCGGATCTATCGAGATTGCAGAGTTTCAACGCGCGGGTAATTTCTTACGGCGGTGACGTGCAACCATTCTGCTTCCGCTATCACGTTGCACCGCCGTCGCGAACATCGATTCTTGATTGAACCCAACCAAGAATCTCGGACTCGATCCATGCAACGATTCTGCTGGTAAGTGGAACTGGTCTGGGGAATTCGCCGGTTTTTATCTTCGCGTAGATCGATGATCGCGAAAGACCAGTAATGCGTTCGACGTCGGGGCGGCGTAGCAACGCAACCGTCGTTGGGTTTTCTTGGGCTAATGGTTGGGTGTTCATCGTGTGCTCCAGCAGGCAATCGTTGCCTAAGTCCGGCATCGGGCAGAGAACCCGAAGCACACCCTATTTACTGACCCACCAAAACTTGGAAATCCGGGTGGCCGATTAGCCGAACGCCGAATCGCGAATGCACGCGAATCCTCGGTGACCCGGACCAACAGATCTTGGTTTAGCGCCGATCAGTTCAATTGGCAATCTCCCGAACCGGCGGGAACGCGAACGTTCCGGCAATTCGATTTCTAACTACGAAGGTTCTGGGTGTGGGAGCCTAGTTGTGGGTCGGTTCGCCAATGCGCTGAGGGGCGTCGATGTCTGCGTTCGTTAGCTGAACACGTTGGTACTAGTTGCGGATGTTCAATCGTGCATCTTGATGGACATCCGATTCGTTGGCCGCGAATGCGACTATTTACTAGAGCCCCGGGCGGGGCTGCCAACTGAACTTGACTTGATCTGCGATTAACCGAATTCGAGTTTGAAACCGGGGTTGTCGAACGGTCGGCGGCGCACGAAGATCCGAACGGTAAGCGTGTTGTTCCTGATGGTGGAGATGCGCGAACGCTGGCCGTCGAATTCGCCTATCTTGACTGGATCTATATGTGATCGAGGTTGGCGATTGGGGCTTTGGGGACTGGCCTGGAATCGCATGGGGGCCAAGTTCTCGGTAGTTCGGATCTGGTTCTTGGATTTCGGTGGCAACACGTTGACGCCGGTCAGTTTGCGCCGCTAGCGGGCATTACGAATTCGGCTAGTTGACCGTGTGTGTCGTCGAACCGCGTCATGAATTCGCGTGCGGGCCTGATCTGGTATTGCGGGTGACACAAGAACTCGCTGCCAGAGGATTGACCGTTTGCGTTGCGGGAATTCCGAGAACAACGGTCGGCTCGACCAAAAAGCGCGGATGATCCTGCCAATTTTTGGGGTTGACTATTTACTAGGGACCAACAGTTTTGATTCGCGGGCGCTATCGTAGGTGCCGAGTTCATGAGTTTGATGAACCGCTTTCATGCCCAGCACGACGCCGTGCCGAATTCGTTCTGTTGTCGACGTGTGGCGAGGGGCGGCGATGCGGCTATTTAAGCCGTCGCCTTCTTAGTATCCGAATTCGCAGATTCTGCGCCGGGTGATTGCGATTGACGGCTGGGTCGTCGAGGCTCGATCTACCCGATCACTTGGGCCCGCTACTAGATCTTGTAGATTTCGTTCACTAGACGAATATGATTCGACCCAATGTGTGCGGCAAGATTCGTGCGGTCGAGTTGACTGGGTTCGATCGTGATCTGTCTCCGTATTCGTCATTCGTTTCGCAACAGGCGCACCAACTTGACGACGAGACGCTGACGAGGCGCCGAACATTGTTGGCCAGCGCTTCTTGCCGGGATACGGGGCGCCCAGACTGATTTGTGAGAGTGGGGCACCGGACTTTGAATCTTTCTCCGTGCATGATCTGAGGAGAACGGCTAGCACACCGTTGCATGAGGCCGGGTTTAATACTGACTGGATAGAAAAATGTTTGGCACACGAGCAGCGTGGGGTGCGCGCGGTGTACAACAAGGCAGAATATGCCGAGCAGCGGCGCCACATCCAGTAGGAATGGGCTCACATGGTCGATGCCTGGGGCAGTGGGCGGACCTACGTTCCAAAGTTGATGCCAGAATACGTCGTGGTGCCGACGTTGAGTGTGTTGACCTGAATGGATGAGAGATAGTACCTAGTTCATTCGTTGCGTGATCTCGTCCGTATGGCGCTTGCCCTTTCGAAGCGAACGTCTGCTTCGTGGTTTCACCGCCCAAGGTTTGCTTGCGTGTATTGATCCATGCCTTTACTTTGGTCGGTTTGAGGAGCCGATAGCGGGCAGGCGTCAAGGAAAAAGGCGAGGGAGGGGGGGGCGGGCAACATGGTCCCTTGCCCCTTGACACCTGCCCGCTATCGGCTACGGTCGCGGGTCAAGGGCGGGAACCTGGGAACCGGATGCATGCCGAGCCTCGGGTTGACCGCGCAGGGGCGCCACAAGCGAGGGCGATCACGGCAGCCGTGTGCAGACTGCGTGGAGGGATGAGGGGCCGCGAATCGATGCGCGATAGGTGTGAGCCGCTGCTCGTGGCCAGATGCTGGGCTCAGAAGCCCGAATTGGCTGCGTTCGCGCCCGAGTCCGCCGTAGCTGAGCGATGGTCTGTCCCTTCGCTTCGCTAAGCGGCACCGTTTCGGCCGGTTCTGGCCGAGCGGTTTCGACCCTGACGGTCGCAATTCCTTGTGTTCGTCGTTACGGACACGGTCCAGTGAGGTTCGATATTGACGTTGACGCTCGACGTTCAAAAAAGCTCGCGCCTGCGAAATTGCATGGTAAGATAATCTTACTGCCGGTAAGGCCGGACACGGATGGCAAACATGAATGCAGCCGTAGTACGTACATCGCTCGTCGAAGTTCTGCAGGAAATTCAGGCCGCAAGCGGACTCGAATGCCCAGCTCTTGTCGGTGAAACGAAGTCGCTGGAAGTCTTACCGAAGTTCGACAGCAAAATCTGGCCTGTAGCCATAGGGATGCTTGCCGCGAAATTGGGCGTCGTAATCGCGAACGACGTAAATATCTTTCGCAAGGAAAAGAGTTGTATTGCACTCACCCTTGACGAAAGCGTAGAGCTCGTCGTGGCGCTGGTCGACGCACAAGCTCCGGCACAACAGGCCGCACAGGCGGCAAACGCAAAATGAGTGAACAGCAAGAGGCCAAGCGGGCCGAAATTGCTTACCGGCTACGGGAAGCAAGGAAAATGGCCGGGTTGTCGCAGGGGCAGGTCGCGAAGCTGCTTGAAATGCATCGACCGACTATCTCCGAGATAGAGGCAGGTAATCGCCGGGTCTCGGCGGAGGAGCTTTCGCGATTTGCGGAGATATACGACGTCACCGTTCCGTGGCTATTTGCCGAAACGGCTGAGCAACTAGAAACGGATGATCCACGGCTGCAACTCGCCGCGCGAGAGCTGGCCAAGCTCAAACCAGACGATCTCGATCGCCTGCTGCGCTTACTGGCATCGATGAGAGGCACGGATTCTGAAAGCGAAGGTAACTCATGATGAGCGCGAATTCCTCAGTGTCGACGTCGCGCACAGAGCAGAAAGCATTGGTCATGATGGGGATGCAGGCAGCAATTGCCGCGCGCACGAAGGCCGGTCTTGACCAGAAAAGTCCGGCGTGCATCTACGGACTCTGCGAGGCACTTCGCGTCACGGTGCGGTTTAATGACATCAATATGGAGGGGATGTACGACCGCGAGCCTCGCCCCCGTATTCATGTTTCGGCCTTGCGACCATTGGCAAGGCGTGCATTTACCTGTGCGCATGAACTCGGGCATCATGTGTTTGGGCATGGCTCAACAATCGATGAACTGCGGGAAGAACAGCTCTCGACCGAGGCCCGCCACCCGGACGAAGTGCTCGCAGACGCTTTCGCTTCGTTCGTCCTGATGCCGACGTTGGGATTGCGTGAAGCGTTGAATCGGCGCGGACTAAACCCGAATACCGCTTCCGCGACACAAATGTATGCAGTGGCATGCAATTTCGGTGTCGGGCAGGCAACGCTTGTCAATCACATGGCTTACGGCATACAAGCAATGAGCTTGGCGCGGCGCGCAGAACTCGGAAAGATAACCCCGAAGATGATCCGGACTGAGCTCCTCGGAGAAGTTGTGCCTGAACCACTGACGATTGCGGACCGCGAATGGAATTCGCCAACGCTTGACGCGGAGGAGGGGGCGCGGCTGCTGCTTCCAATGGGCGTTGTCGTGGATACGGCAATCCTGATGCCAGAGCGAGACGTAAAAGCAGGAAGAGTTTTTCGCATCATGAAGCCGGGTATCACGCGTGTCGTCATCCCCGGAACTTCATGGGCCACCTTTGTGCGCGTAACCAGGAGGCGATACGTTGGACTCGCGCGGTATCGCCACCTAGAGGATGTGTCAGATGACTAAGCGACGTGCACCAGTCGTAGCCCCATTTCTCGTCGACGAGCCTGATTTGTCCCGCGCTTGGGCCAAAGCGGTACTACACGTCATCGACCATGGAGGGACCGAGATTTCTCCTTTGGTGCTGAGCGTAACGGGCTTTGACGAGGACGGGATGCCCGCTGAGGACGCAGACGTTCGTAGCGAACTGGACAAACTGTTGCTTTCCAAGAAGTTCCGAGATGTTGAGGACGTCGCCTTTACGATCTTTCCGCAACGACTTTGGCAGATCGCGCGAGGCGACAGAAAGGTATTGTTCAAGCTGTACCGCGACGCTTTTCCTCGCTATCAGGCAATGAATCGCCGGGACAACAAGCGAGGACTCTACTTCGAACGCTTGACAAGCTTTGGGAGTGGCGCGAGCGACGGAAATCAGCTGGAATGGATTCTGTCGCAATACAGCGCGCGAGATGGCGTGCGGCGGTCGATGTTTCAGGCAAGCGTTTTTGACCCGGCACGGGACCATGTCGCAGACGCGCAATTGCAGTTTCCCTGCATGCAACATGTTAGCTTTGAGCCCACAGGCGAAGGTTTGGTCATTAACGCCTTTTACGCGACACAACAGTTGTTTGTGAAGGCCTACGGCAATTATCTTGGGATTGCGCAGCTTGGCGCTTTCATGGCGCATCAGATGGATATGAAGTTGATACGGATGAACGTAGTGGTTGGTGTTGCCAAATTTGAAAGGATCTCGAAGACCGATCCGGCTATGAAGCCGTTGCTTGCGGCCGCTCGCGCGTGCCTCACGGAGCAGGAATCGGCGGTCTCGCCGCAGCCAGCAGAACAAACGACAACAGAGACAATGGCGTGAGACGCAAATCAAGTGCCGGTGCAACGAGCGGCGACGGGGTGGGGGGCGATCCGACGGAATTGGTTGATGCAATATCGAAGACATCGCATCTGTCGCCGTTGAGGGTGTCTACGGCGTACGACAGCTATTGGCGCTTTGCCGTAGAGAGACAGCGTGTTTTTTTTCGCCGACTTGCCGGTGAGCCTGGGCCTTGGACTGCCGATCCGATCATATCTGCACATAAATTTACGAATGCATATCGCGCATCAGATCGGGTTAGCCAGTATCTGATTCGGCATGTTATCTATCGCAATGACTTGCCCGATTCCGCACCTGAGGTACTTTTCAGGACTTTGTTGTTCAAGCTGTTCAACAAGATCGAGACATGGGAATTGCTCGAGTATGCTTTCGGTTCTATAACGTTCAAAGATTACCGTTTTGAGCGATACGACCGCGTTCTAAGCGAGGCGATGCGCGCCGGCGCGCGTATTTATTCTGCTGCCTATATCATGCCACCGGGAGGATCCGCATTTGGTCATGCGGCAAAGCACCAAAACCATCTTCGGCTTTTGGAAAGAATGATGGCGGACGACCTGGCGGGTCAACTTGGCAGAGTGCGGAATATGCAGACGGCGTTCGAATTGCTGAGAAGCTATCCGACCATTGGTGACTTCCTAGCGTATCAATTCACGACCGATATCAACTATAGCGAAATCACCGATTTCTCTGAGATGGATTTTGTCGTGCCGGGGCCAGGGGCGCGAGATGGATTGCGGAAGTGCTTTTCCTACAGTGCGGGACTTAACGAAGCTGAGCTTATTCGGTTGATGGCGGATAACCAGGAGAGAGAGTTCGAGCGGCTGGGCATAACGTTCCAATCATTATGGGGGCGCCGACTTCAGCTTATCGACTGTCAAAATCTGTTCTGCGAAGTTGACAAATATTCCCGTGTTGCCCATCCGGAAATCGCTGGAATTTCGGGGCGAACGCGTATCAAGCAGAAATTTTCGCCGACTGGGCCACTCAACCTTCCATGGTATCCCCCCAAGTGGGGCCTTAATGAGAAGATTGACGCGAGCTTTGTGCCTCTTAGATCCAATCAAGAAAGAGGGAAGAAGCGCCAAAGTTTGGGGCAAAAGATGCAAGGAACTCTGAAACTCGGGGACTCTTAATGAACCTGAACGTTTACCAGCAGGAAGCACAGAAAACTGATCGTGTACCCGGCCATCAGAAGAACCAGACCGGCACAGACGTCATCGTGCCACTATTAGGTCTTGCTGGTGAAACGGGCGAGTTATTGAGTGAATACAAGAAGCATTTGCGCGACGGAGATTCTCATCAGCTTTTCAAGGATCGCGTTGCTGAAGAGTTGGGCGATCTCCTTTGGTATATCTCCAACGTTGCAACCAAGTTCGGTCTCACTTTAGAGGATATCGCGAGCATCAATCTTCGCAAGACGCAGGATCGCTGGGGTGACCAAGACTCTTCGTCCGTAAATTTTGACGCTGGCTACGACGCGCATGAGAGCTTCCCTCGGCGATTTGAGGTCGAACTTAGTGAAGTGTTAGTCAAAGGCAAGAAAAAAATACGCGCGAGGATGGATGGAAAGAAAATCGGCGACGACCTAACCGACAACGCTGACGACCCAGACGGTTACAGATTTCATGACGTTTTTCACTTGGCTTACGTCGCCGTCCTTGGCTGGTCACCTGTGATCAGGAAACTGCTAAAGCGCAAACGAAAGAGCAGAGTGGATATAGATGAAGTTCAGGATGGAGGGCGCGCACAGGTAATCGACGAAGGTGTTGCCGCTCTTGTCTTTGAGTACGCCAAAGGCCACAAATGGCTGGAGGGAGTATCCGAGCTCGATTATCACCTACTTCGAACTATCAAAGGGATAACGTCCGTTCTTGAAGTTGGAAAGCGTTCGATGGGTGAGTGGCAGCGGGCGATTCTCATGGGGTTCAAGGTATGGCGAGAGGTACTTGCTAATGAAGGTGGCAGGATTCTCGTGGACATGGATGCAAAGGATTTGAAATATCTTGGTCCAATTAAATTGGACGGTAAGAACAGAAAATCCCGATGAGGAGGGTGGTGTGCCGACGACACATATTACAAAGCCGCTGGGGGGGGTCCTCGGGCACGGTCTTGACGTTGTCGATATCCATGAATTTTCGATACTCATCAAGGAGCCGGCACTTTCTTTTCTCGATCGGTATTTTACTTCAAAGGAACTGGCTGCGGCGGGGGCCGGTGTTGATCGATTGGGGAGATTGGCGGGCCGATTCGCAACCAAAGAAGCCGTCTTAAAAGCGCTTGGAATAGGCTGGGGCGATGGTGTCGCGTTTACCGATGTGGAAGTTTTGACGTCAAATGTGGGGATGCCTACTGTTGTTTTGCACCGGAAATTGGCCACTCTGCAGATCGAACGTCATATAGAAAGCTGGTTGGTTAGTTTGAGCCACGCAGGAAACGTAGCCGTCGCTAGTGTCATTGCCTTGGGATGTGTCCATTGACCGACGATTCGTGGGAATGCTGTCTTTGAACAAGGTAACTATTACGAGCGCTATGCCCAGTTCCGCAACATTTCTTCATTTGACGGACACACACTTGGCACTGACCGGTGTGCCGTTCGTACGCGACGACTATAAAGTAAAGATCCCCGCGATCGATGGCGAAACGCGAGAGTCTGCACTCGAACTGCTGTTTACCCGTCTTGCCGAACGATTGAGCCGTAGCCGTCATCAACTGGATGGAGTGTTGTTCACTGGCGACGCGCAAGAGCGGGGGCAACCCGGTGGTCACAGGATACTTCTCGATCTCCTGCTGCGTCACTTCGGGTCTTTAGGCGTCACGGCGGCCAACATCGTTGCTATCCCCGGGAATCACGACGTCCCGCGTGTTAGCGAACCCAGTTCCGCCGCTCGCTACGCGGAGTTTATAGAAGTGTGGCGAAAGGCCGGATGTGTAACTCCCTGGCTGGACGGAGTCGATGCGTCGGACAGAGAGGGCGGACCGCATCGACTCGTTAGCGATGACGGACGTTGGGCTGTTTTCCCAATCAACACAAGCAACTGGTCCCACGCCACTCAAATCCTCCCTGAGCCGCTCGCAAGCGTGTGGGCTGCTCTGCCCTCTATCGCTGCGAAGGGGAGCCAGGAGATGGAGGCGAATCTGCGGCGTCAGCTCGACGCCTTGGCTCGCTACGACATGGCTCGAGTGTCCGATCAGCAACTTGAGGTTTTACGGAAAGTAGTTGAAGAGACACCTCGTCCGTCATCAGGACGGCAAGTCAGGATCGCGCTGCTGCATCATCACCTCCGCACACCGAGCTTACGCGAGGAGCTGAAGCCGTTTGCGGATATTTCCAACCTGGAGCAAGTACGGAGTTTTTTACGTGATCGGGATGTAGCTGTTGTCGTGCATGGTCATAAGCATGAACACTCTGTTCAATTCGAGCACGTCTACAATCGTGATGGTAATAAGGAGCACCGGATTCTCGTGGTTTCCGGAGCGACGTTCGAAGCGGGAAGCGAATCTGATGCAGCTCGCCTGATGACTCTCACGGGCATGCCAAACAGCCCGACTGTATCGATCAAACCCGTGCAAATTCCGCGTAGTGGTGTCGAGCTCGTTGATCTGCCACCCGTTGTTCGTCGGATCTGGACTACGGACGTTGTTGAAGGGGGCCCAGTAGTTATCCAGGGTAACAGTCTGGATGAGGTCTACGAGCGCGCCTGTGAGGCGGCTGCAAAGGAAGCCGCAAACGGAACGCTGATTGTTCATCTCGATATTGAGCTCGGGGTATCCGGAAATTTGCCTTTGCCGACGGACTACCCAACGTCGGAGTCAATGGGAGAGTCGGAGCGCCAGCGTTGGCTGAAAGATCTTGTCACGTGGTGGCAGCTCGATCGGTCAGGCCTGGAAGATCGAATGCCGTTCGTACATGGGGCTCGTCTTCGGCGCTTCGGGGGTAAGATCAACCAGATCGAACGGGTAATCAAGCTACTAGAGACGAAGGCCAGTACCCGTGCGATAGCGGTGCTAATCGATCCGTTTCGGGACTTCACCGCGGACGGAACGCAGGAAGAATTCGCTTCTTTCTGCTTGGTGGAATTTAAACGCCGCGATTTGGGAAATGCGCGGCACGCAGTCGATGTTATTGCCTTCTACCGCGCTCAGGAATTCGCGCGGTGGTGGCCGATCAACGTTGCAGAGATGCGATATCTGCAATGGGAAATCTGTGACGCTCTGAGATTTCAACCTGGCCGGATTACGACAATTACCGGTGATGCTCGTACGCATTCTCGATCGCCCACACAAGTCGCTATGCCGATCATCGATCGCTGGCTTGACCAGTCGCCGGAGCGGTTTCATCTGTTGGCCAATACGCTTGTACATCGATCTGCGCGAAATGACGCCCAGCGCGATGCCCTGCGTGGCTGGGAACGTACGCTCTGCGATCTGGAAGCAACGGCCAAAGAATATAACCCAGACGGCCTTCCTATAGCAATTGATGGGCTCAACTTGCTGGCGTCGTATCTGGAAGTTGTCGAGGAAGGCGAGGATCAGGACCTCGGGATATTTGTACGTGTTTTGCGGCGTTTGGCGAGAGACAACGAGGGGTTCGAGAAGGGCTCTCGCTCGAAGAATGACTTCGATCGTTGGGCGCCGAGTGCGCTGGATGCGGTGTCCGAGCTGCGATCGCTGACAGAGAAACGGGTGCAGTCTCTCTGACCAAGATTTGCCAAAGCTCGTTATAGATGTCTGTTCGTGTTCGACCTGATTTTTATCGGAATGCGAATCTAAGAAGCGGAAGCCATCATTTTTCTCGAGGTATGGGCGCAACCAGTTGGGACGTGGCGTAGTTTTTTTATGGCGTCAAATATTTACCTGGATCATCGATGAGACTGAATGAGTATCAGCAACAAGCAAATGCTACAGATCAGGTTGCAGACAGGGAGCGGATTGAATCATTGATGACCCCGGTACTCGGTCTCTCAGGACGGGCCGGGGCATTATCGGCGGAGTACTTACGCTATTTGCGCGATGGCTCCGCCTATCAAGCATTTCGTGAGCGCACTGGCGAGGTGCTAGGGGATTTACTATGGTACGTTTCCAATATCGCACATAAGAACAACCTGACGCTTGAAGACATCGCCAGGCAGAATCTTGAGAAAACTAGTAACCGGTGGGATCGAGGCACGGGCGAAGAAGCCGTCGCCCCAAATTTCGATGGCGAGTTTCCTGATAATGAGCGGTTTCCTCGTTTATTTACTGTGAACGTCACCCCGGTGAGAAAGCTCGATAGTACAAGTGCAGTGTCACTTTCATACAATGGCAATCCCTTCGGTGACCCATTGACCGATAACACGGAAAGCGAGGATGGTTATCGCTTTCATGACATCTTCCACTTGGCTTTTGTTGCGCATTTGGGCTGGTCGCCAGTACTTCGAGGGCGAATTTTCTTCAATTGCAAGCGGAAAAGTAGCCCGACCGTCGATGAAGTTGAAGATGGAGGACGGGCGGCTGTAATTGATGAGGCTATCGCTGCACTGATCTTTAACGAGGCACAAATGAAGTCCTACTATGAGGGCGTCAACAGCGTGAGTATTCAATTGCTTCAACTCATCAGTCAGTTAACCAGTCACTTGGAGGTCAGTCGTTGCACGATGGCTCAATGGGAACAAGCCATTCTTAATGCTTTCGAGGTCTGGCGGCTGGTACGTCGTCAACCTAGCGGCCGGCTTGTCGGAAATCGAGAAACCCGTCGGATCGAATATGTTGCCAACTCATGAGCGCCGCCGCGTTCGACGTAAGCACCAGAATATCTCGGGGGAAATTTCGAACCAGAATCGGGATTGTGACTAGCATAAAGCGACCGATAGAGTGTGCGAAAACATCAGCGAGGATCGATTAAATGACTAAATCTGATGAGAGGAGACACTTGTTTATCAGCCACCATCACCGAGATGACGCTTTGGTTGATAAATTTACGGGGCTACTCGGGGGGAAAGGGTGGGATGTGCGCAACAGCTCGATTCGTGCGAAGCCCGCAAACCAGGAGCGACTGGATCGAGGTTTGGTGAAGGATGCTGTGATTGAACGTTTGCTTCGGATGAAGATTTCGTGGGCATCTACCGTTGTAGTTCTGATCGGAGAAAAGACCCATGCACGACCTTGGGTTAACTGGGAAATCGATCAGGCGCACGCTCAAGGTAAGAGAATCGTCGGAGTATTTGAGCAGGGAGGGAAGGATGCGGACATTCCTAAGAGCCTTGAGAAATATGCATCGACCATAGTTGGATGGAATGCAAATAGTATTAAAAAGGCAATCGATGATGAGGATAATACATTTGAGAATCCAGATGGCTCAGCTCGATCCCCAGTAAATGCCTCCGTGACCTCCCAGTGTTAACTATGCCGAAGGTATATATGTATGTGGTAGATCGCGATTTTGGGTTCGCACCGAATCCGTTCCACAAATTGTGCACTTTAGCCACCTGCAAACCTATTATTCGGCGCGTAGCCAAAGAGGGTGATTGGGTTATCGGAATGGGAGGTTCGCGTCTAAACGCAACGGGTAGGTGCGTATTTGCTATGAGAGTGTCTAGTTCGATCACGTTCAACGAATACTGGGAAAATCCGCTTTATAGAGACAAGAAACCAGTGCGAAATGGAAGCAAAAAAATGATGGTGGGTGATAATATTTATCATCAGGTTTCTGGAGATTGGAGGCAGTTGAATTCCCACCACAGTTATCCGGATGGTTCGCCAAATATTCATAACGTAAAAAATGACACCCAGACCAACGCCGTTCTTGTGTCAGACTATTTTTTTTATTTTGGTGCTGAGGCCATAGAAATCCCGGCCGATCTGCTCCAGAAGATCAATTATAAAAATGCGAGGCATCACAGGGTTTTTGATCTTTCTGATGTTGAGCCTATTTTGAAATTTATCAAATCGAGTTTCACGCCAAATAGGGTGCTCGGAGACCCATTTGATTTTGAGGCGGCGAGTGCCAGATATTCTGCAAAGGACAACAAGGTCACCGTCGACGGTTAGCAGTCGGATAGATTGCATTTGAGAAGAACAAATTTTCTGCGCTGTCAAATTCTCGCGGAGCTATCCGGAGTCGCAGAAGAAGCGTGCCGCTTGGCTGGCAGTGTGCATGTTGGTATTCAGTTCGAGTGCAGGTCGCGAATGCCGGCGCTTGCATTCGTGTCGTTGAAGATCTGAATTACGAGACAAGAGCCCGAACAGGAATGATCGGGATCGACGCCTGAAACACGCTTAGGACATCCATGGTCGATATTGCTCGTCCTTTCTTAGTGGTCTACATCGTCTGGCATCCAGATTTTGAGGAAGGAGCCGCGGTGGCAGAGGTGTTGAGGAAGCATTTTCGCCGCGAACTTTACGCAAACGTGGCGGGAGGCACGGGCTTAAGTGTCATATTCCGTTCTGAACCGGCGCCTGACGCCGGAAGGCCGTTGCCGATAGATCTTGGTGAGGCGGAGACGACAGCTATAGTCGTACTCTCGGAATCATCCCTGGCGAACGATGCGGATTGGATGGCGTACATCCGTGAGTTGTCTGAACAGACGGACGCTGCGGGTCTCGCGGCACGACTATTCCCCGTCGCGATTGAGCGGGCCGGACTCGTAGTGGCCGAGCAGGCTCTGCGATGGGATCAGTGGAGCGAGATACTGGCTGGCGACAAGCTCCTTCTGCGGCTAGTCAGTGAGCTGACATACGAGTTCTGTCGCATGCTCAGACACTATCTCGAACACCTGAAGCGGCCGGAGGAGGACAGCGAGGCACTCGTCAGGTATCTGCAGAAGGTTCAGATATTTTTGAGCCACTCCAAGCATGACGATAACGGCGAAAGCATTGCGCGTCGCATTCGCGAGCATCTTCATGTTGGCCATGGTCTGGGCAGTTTTTTCGACGTACACGATATTCCAGCGGGACTTCGCTTTAATGAGGTCTTGCTGAAACAGGTGGCTCAGAGTGCGGTCGTCGCGATTCACACCGACTCGTATTCTTCACGCGAATGGTGTCGGCGCGAGATTATCGAGGCCAAACGGCGGAATGTTCCACTGGTAGTCGCCAACTGCATTGGCGATCAAGACGAACGGGCGTTTCCGTACATGGGCAACGTCCCGATCGTGCGTATGGATCCTCAGCTCGCTGATCGTATCGATGTCGTTGTTGGGCGATTGCTCGATGAAGTGCTCAAGGACTTCCTCTGGCGTTGCCGGGTTGAACTTGAAAGAGGCGGCGAGCGCGACGTCGTTTTCGTTCCCCGCGCACCTGAGCTCGTTTCGCTTGCCGGACTTCCTCCGGTTTCGGAGATGGCACAGCCGACTATCGTCTATCCAGACCCGCCCTTGAGCGCTGAAGAGGAACGTCTGTTTGAAACTGTCGCGCCACATGTGCGGTTGCGAAGCTTCACAGAATGGATTGCTGAGGAGATCTGATGACTTACCGTGAGGCACTGGCGCAGCATGCCGTTGCGATTTCGACCTCCGATAGCCCGGACATGCCAGCTCTTGGACTCAGTGATCAGCACTTGAGCGATGCCATGACGGAAATTGCACGTCACCTGCTTGCCCTCGGGGCCCGGATAGTCTATGGCGGTGACCTGCGTGCGAACGGCTTTACAGAGTTGCTGTTCGAACTCGTCGCGCGGCACCGTCGAGATGCCGATGACGGCGATGAGCGTCCAGGGATTCTGAATTACCTTGCCTGGCCGGTGCATATCCAGAAGCCGGTACAGGAGCTGGAGCGCATCCAGTCGGACCTGAGCGGGATAGCCAAACTTGTCCTTCTGGACCTGCAGGGGCGAGTTGTCACCATGGGTGAACGGAGGCGTTTTCCAGAGCAGCATCCGACAGTCGGGGAGTGGCAACGAGGATTGACAGCGATGCGGGCGGCGGCGGCGCGAACCACACACGGGCGTATCGTCCTCGGCGGGCGCGTCGATCGGTACAGTGGATTGATGCCGGGTATTGCAGAGGAGGCGTTGCTGACACTCCAAGGTAAACAGCCGCTCTTCGTGATTGGCGGGTTTGGTGGTTGTGCCCGCGATATTGCGGAGACGTTGGGGATGGTAGCGCCATGGACGAATGCACATCGCAGTTGGGCTGAGCGCCAGGCGTTTGAGGCGTTCTCTTGGCGTGACTTGAACAATGGCTTGACGGAGCAGGAAAACGCAATCGTCGCTCGCACGCCGCACGTGAACCAGGCTGTTGCGCTGATCTTACGGGGCCTTTTTCGGCTCGGTCCAAGGGCCGCCTGACTTAGTGGAAGCAATTGTGTGTTTAAGTTTTTCCTGAATGTGTCCGGACTGACGTCGGCCATGTACGTTTGCATGTGTGTCTGATGCTTGACACCAGCCCCCAAGCAAAGTGCCATACCTGGGTGCGATGGAACTACAAGTGGAGGAGCGGGGACGGTTGGCTTCCGGAATCACGAGTGTAAGTTGTTCGCAAGACCGGCTAAGCGCAACGTATAGCAGGCAGCGGTTTTTCTGATTATGCGCGAGACTGCCCGCATCGCACGGAATGAGAATGGCGCTACCGCATTCAAGCCCTTTGGACTTGTGAATCGTGCTGATTGACCGGGAGGGTGCCCGGTCGTTTCCTTTGCTGCGTTGATAGGCAAGTCCTGCAAGCACGGTGCTGATGTCAGGGTGTGCCTGAATGTGCCGCGCCTGAGCGAACTCCATCCGTAAATCGATGCGAGCATCGCTGAAGTGCCGGCTCGTACTCATCCGGTGATGGATGCGTTCGATTGCTTCTCCGACGCCGGTATGATCGGGTGTCCGGGCGCCAGCCGTGCCCGGATTCGCGGTTTGCCAGCTGCGTTAGGCTGCCGGGCAATCGCTTGGAGATCGAGTGAATCGGCATCTCAGGCAAGGTGTCAAGCTGCGCCACCGTTCAAGCGACATCCCGTGGGGCGAAGTGTGGCGGCGGCCAGATGGCTGATATGCGATCAAGCATATTTCATATGCTTGGCTGTCTCCGATGGGTGGCAGTGCAATGTCCCGTTGCCATGGAGCTGTGTGTACCGAATGACCATCAGTCGACCAAACTGGTTCCTCGTGCTCAGAATTGTGCGGCAACCGACAACCCAGCAAGCCTCGAGATATCTCCGCGGTTCCCGCGTGAAGGGCTATGTACATCGTGCACGGCAAGTTTGCGGAAAGCAGTGATGCGTACGCTGGTTGTCGCGGATGCGCCGGGCGGGCTCCAGCGGACCTGCCGATACAATGATGCGGGTCGAAAACGAAGGCGTAGTCAATTGTTTTTCATCTAATTTCGATATGTGGACCGGCCAGAGTTTCATA
>NZ_AKXS01000085.1:0-22812 GCF_000282835.1 Pandoraea sp. B-6
CTCAGCGGCGTTCGCGAACCGTGCGACGAGTTCGTCGGCGCGCGCGGCCGTGCGATTGGCGATAAACAGCGCCGCCGGCCCCGCCTCGATCAGCGGCAACATTGCCCCGCGCGACGCACCGCCGGCGCCGAGCAGCAACACGCGCCGGCCCTTGAGCGATACGCCCAGCGGCCCCTCGATATCGCGCACGAGCCCTACGCCGTCAGTGTTGTCGCCCGTGATGCCCCGCGCGTCGAACACCAGCGTGTTGACGGCGCCCGCCGCCTGCGCGCGTTCGGTCAGACGATCCGCCAACGCGTGGGCCTCGAGCTTGAACGGGACGGTGACGTTGGCCCCGCGAGCACCGTTGTCGATAAAGGTGCGCACGGTGGCGGCAAACCCATCGAGCGGCGCGAGCAGGCGCTCATAGGTGAGATGCTGGCCGGTTTCGCGCGCGAACTCGGCGTGAATGAACGGCGACTGGCTGTGTTCGACGGGATGACCGATCACGGCGTAGCGATCGGCCTGCAGTTCCCCGGAGGGCGATTGGTTTGTCATCGTTGTCAAAGACGCGGCGCCTGGCTTTCGCCCAGGCGCCGCAATTACTTGCGTCCACGTGCATCAGATACGGTGTTCTGCCGTGACTCGGCAGGCATCGGTCGCCGGCAACCTTCATATCACGTTGCCGACAAACCGCGCGAATGTCATCGAATAGTACACGCAGCGTCCCTGTGGCTTCGGGCGTTTGCCGACGATTCGCCCGTGGCGCCCTACCGCGCCGCGGCGACCGACGGTGACGCAAGCGTCTCGGCCTGCACCCCCTGGCGCGAGAAGGTCATCCGCGTCACGATCTCGAGAATGTCATAGCGCTGCCGCATCTCGGGCGAGAAGTCGCCAAACGGCGCACTGGCCTGTACGATCGCCACCGCGCGGCGGTCGAGATCGCGATTGCCAGAGCTTCGCGTGACTTCCACGCCCGCGACATTCCAGCCGTCCTTGTGATAGCCGAGCCCGCCCCGCTGATTGACGTTAAGCGTGACGATCAGCTCGCCATAGAGACGCTCGTTGCCGATCTGGGGAAAATGCTCCGTGCCGTAGCGCTCTACGCGATGACGCAGCGTGTCGAAATAGCGCGCATACGCCACTTCACGGGTATTGGCTGTGACCTGGCCGCGTTTCGGGCGGGTCTGATAAGCGCGCAACTGCTTGTCGATTTCCGCCTGCAGACGGGCGATCTTCTGGTCGACGTTCTGATCGTCGAGTCCTTGCCCGCGCTGCGGCGCGTCGGCGCGATGCCGCTGCGACGCCGGCGTGGCGGCGTATTGATTGCGCAGTTGCGTCAGCAGCTTTTCCTGCGTCGCTTCCAGTTCGCTCACGTTGCGCTGGATTTGCGCGATGGGCGCGCCGTCGCGATCGAGCGCGCGTGACGGCAGCGGTGATGTCGCACGCTCGCCGTCGTGCTCGCCGCCGCCCACGAGGTTGGCCTGCGCGAGCGCCGTGGCCTTGTCGGGGGCGTTGGCCGACTTCGCGTTGACGAGCACGACATCGAGCGGCGTGTCCGCACTATGCAGTCGGAAACTGTCGGGCGCGACGAAATGCACCGCCAGCGCGAGCAGGTGGACCAGCGCGGAAAATGCCAGGCCCGTGGCAAGCGGATGCTCGCGCATCAGCGACCCGCCGCGGCGGCGCGCCGCGCGCAGGTTGCCTGCCGCGAGAGCGGGTTTCAGCACGCCGAACCGGGAGACGCGTCGCGCCCCCCCGCCACCATCAGCGCGGCAGCAAGCGACGAAGTGCCGGACGCAACATCAACGGTGTGCGACGCCGCGGCGGTGACGTCGGCCAAGGCCGAGGCGACGTCGTCGTCACCCTGGCTTTCGTCGCGGCCGTCGCTTTCGGTATCGTTCGCCCCCTCCGCATCGTTGGCGCCATCGGCATCGTCGGCCCCTCCCGCGTCGTCGCCACCTTCGGCCCCATCGCCTCCATCGTGCCCCCCACCGCCGTCTCCTGCACCGCCGGCGCCTTCGTCATCGTCTTCGCCCAGTCCGTTCTGGCTGGCGCCCAACACCTGCGCGACACGTACCGAGATGCTGAGCGTGACGACATCGAGCGAGAGCACGTCGAGCATGATCTGCGTACCGCGCGCGTGCGGGCCAAGCCCCAGAACGATCAGCGTCAGCGGAATATCGTTCAGGCGCACGGTGTCGCCCTTGAGCACGCTCGCCTGGACCTGCGACTTGTTCTCCTGAATCAACCAGCGCAGGCACCAGTAGCGCTCCATCCGGCTCTGGTGCTCGGCATAAGCCGCATAGGCGGCTTCGAAGCTCGACACGGTCACGTACAGGTCGGCATCCTTGGGCTTGAAGGGTGCCGCCAGCTTGGCCGTCACGCCGTGACGCACGCACGCAAGCAACTGCCACTGGTTGACCAGATCCACATAGCGACGCAGCGGCGAGGTGCTCCATGCGTATTGCTCGACACCCAGACCTTCGTGCGGCGCCGGCGATGTCTGCATGCGCGTGCGATTCACGCCGTAAGCACGCTGCGCGCGGTAGATGCCGGGCACGCCGCACTCGGCCAGCAGGCGTCCCCACCGGCTGTTCGCGAGAATCGCCATCTCGGCGACGATCAGGTCCAGCGGCGCGCCGCGCATACGCTGCTTGATCGTGACCTGCTCGCCTTCGACGTAGAAATTGAAGTCGGTCTTGTTCTGCACTTCCGGACGCAGGCCATAACCCACGCGCGCGGCCTGACGTTTCTCGTAGAGCGACTGCGCGAACGGCCACAACAGCCGCAGCGCTTCCTTGTGCGGATACTCGCCGCTGCCATCGGCCAGCGTCTCGGCCGTGATGATCGCGTCGAGTTCGTTGTGACGCAGGTTTGCCGAGATCGGCACCCGCTCGGCATGCGTTTCCGTCGCCACGATTTCGTACGTGTCAGCCTTGACCACGACATACAGCGACAGTGCCGGACGCGCGCCGCCCTCGGCAAGCGTGTACGCCTCGACTATCGCATCGGGGAGCATCGTGATCTTTTCGCCCGGCGCATAGACCGTCGACAGACGCGCGCGCGCGATCTCATCAATGGCGTCACCCCGCGTAATGCCGAGTGCCGGCGCCGCAATGTGGATGCCGACACGCAACAGCCCATCGGGCAGTACCTGCACCGAGAGGGCGTCGTCGATCTCGGTCGTCGTCGAATCGTCGATGGAGAACGCCTGCACGTCGGCCAGCGGCAAGTCGTCGCCGGGTACCGGGATCGGCCCGAGTTCCGGGAAGCCGGTGCCGCGCGGGAAGTGTTCGTAGAGGAACGCCGCCTCGTGATACGCGCGCGGCGACGAAATGCCGCCGCAGGCGAGCATCACCTCGGCGTGCGTCTTGCCCAGCGCCATGGCGGCGGCGTCGAGCGCCTTCCACTCGATGGTGTTCTTGTCGGGACGGAACAGCAACAGCAGTTCCTTGCCCTTGAGCGCGTCGGGCAGCGTGCCGGCGATCAGTTGATCGGCATACACGGCCTGCAATTCCGCCTGCTGTTGCTTGCGGGCGAGTCCCGCGAGCGCGGCCTGCAGTTGTTCCTCCGGCGCGCGTTGGTACTGACCGCGGCCTTTTCGGCGGAAGTACACTGGCGAAGCCTGCAGCGCCAGCGCGAGCCCGGCCTGTTGCGCAACGCCGGCGCCTTCGCCGAAATACTCGGCAGCGAGCACCGGGAACGCGAACTCCTCGGCAGGCGCGCATTCCCACAGGAAACTCATGTCGATGTCCTGTGCGGCGGCCTGCGCCTGCGTCATCAGCTCCGCGGGCGACGGCGACTCGAAACGCAGCAGCACGTCGCGCCCCTTGATCTTGCTGCGGCGTCCACCGGGCAGCTCCACCTGGTACGACTCACCTTGCTGCGACAACACCGTGCCAGCCTTGAAGCCGCCGGATTCCTCAAAAAAAATATTCATGAAACAGCCATCGATCGCAATAGGCGACATTGTAGCCCGCCAACCTGCGGCGGTTTAGGGCGGAAGGGGCAAACGCGTTATTCGCCCGCGAACGGACCGGCGGCACCGGGCGAGGGGGGAACGTCGATGCCGGCGAAGCGCAGCACGTCGTCCATATAGTTGGCGAAATCGGAAATGCCGTGGTCGCTGCCGTCGATCACCGTGAGCTTCGCCCCCGGAAACTTCGCCACCATGTCTCGGTAGTCGAGGGTCTGGTCGCCGGTCGCGGCCACAAGGTAGTAGCGCTCGGGACGCGTGATCTGGGCCACGTCGATCATGCGCAGCTCGTCCAGGTGACGCGGCTCAACGACGATAGTGCCGCCGCCATGCCACATCGGCTGCTCGCCGAGCCACTTGCCCAGATCGTCGTACGGGCGCGTGGCCGGGTTGAGCAGCACCGCGCGGCAACCGAGCTTCTCGGCCAGATACGTGGCGTAATAGCCGCCCAGCGAGCTGCCCACGATGGTCAACTCGTCGGCCTTCACGCCGGTGAGCAGACGCTGCGCGTCGACGACCGCGGCCAGCGGCGACGGCGGCAATTGCGGGCAAGCCCACTCGCGCCCCAGGCCGAGGCGGTGCATGCGCGCGGCCATCAATTGCGCCTTGAAGGAGCGCGGCGACGAACGGAAGCCGTGCAAATAGAGAATCATGTGAGCCCCGATAAAAGCTGGTCAGTACCCGGACACCAAGGCGTGCAAATCAGGCGCGCGCCGCCAGTGCATCGAGCAATTTCTGGTGAATGCCGCCGAAGCCGCCGTTGCTCATCACCACGATCTGGTCCCCCGGACGCGCTGCCGCGCTCACCGCGCGCACCAGTCCGTCGATGTCGCTGAACGCCTGCGCACGCGCGCCGAGCGGAGCGAGCGCCTCGGTCAGATTCCAGCCGAGGGCGTCCTTCCCGGACGGCGCGCCGTAGCCGAACACCAGGTCGGCATCGGCAAGGCTGGCCGGCAATTGCGCCTTCATCACGCCCAGCTTCATCGTATTCGAGCGCGGCTCGAGCACCGCCAGAATGCGGGCGGTGCCGGCGCGGCGTCGCAGTCCGGCCAGCGTCGTCTGAATGGCGGTCGGATGGTGCGCAAAATCGTCGTAAACAGTGGCGCCGGCCGCTTCGCCGCGCACCTCCATACGACGCTTCACATTCTGGAACTTGCCCAGCGACGCCGCCCCCTGCTCCGGCGGCACACCCACGTGCCGTGCGGCCGCCAACGCCGCCAGCGCGTTCATCCGGTTGTGCTCGCCCTGCAGCGACCACTTCACTTCCCCGGCGGCCATCGCCCCATGGTGGGCCCAGAACGCCTCTTGCCCCGCCGCGAGTGTGTCGTTCGCCTGGGCGACATGCCAGCCGTCGGCCACACCGAAGCGCTCCACCTCGCTCCAGCAGCCGCGCGCCAGCACGCGCTCAAGCGCAGCCTCACGACCATTGACGATAAGGCGGCCCTGGCCCGGCACGGTGCGCACCAGATGGTGGAATTGCGTCTCGATCGCTGTCAGATCGGGGAAGATATCGGCGTGATCGAACTCAAGATTATTCAGGATCGCGGTGCGCGGATGGTAATGAACGAACTTGGAGCGCTTGTCGAAGAACGCCGTATCGTATTCGTCGGCCTCGATCACGAAGAAGTCGCTGTCGGTCAGTCGCGCCGAGATGCCGAAGTTCATCGGCACACCGCCGACCAGGAAGCCCGGTTGGTAGCCCGCGTCTTCGAGAATCCAGGCGAGCATCGATGTCGTCGTCGTCTTCCCATGCGTTCCCGCCACGGCCAACACCCACTTCTTCGACAGCACGTGCTCGCCGAGCCATTGCGGGCCCGACGTGTACGGCAGATTCCGATTGAGGATCTCTTCCATCAGCGGGTTGCCGCGCGACACCACGTTACCGATGACGAACAGGTCGGGTTTGAGCGAGACCTGATCGGCGTCAAACCCTTCGATCAGCCGAATGCCCTGCGCTTCGAGCTGGGTGCTCATCGGCGGATAGACGTTCGCGTCGCAACCGGTGACGGTGTGACCGGCCTGCCGGGCGAGCACCGCGAGACCGCCCATGAACGTGCCGCAGATGCCAAGAATATGAATATGCATGGATGGGGAGCGAGGTGAGGACGGGCCGAACCCGTGCGGGAAATGGGGGAGGCCGAACAGCCAGAATCACCATTGTACCTGCGGCGGGAAGCGCAATGCCTTTCGGGTATCATCGTGCGCATGACACGCAAATCCTGGTCCGACGCCCAACGCCTGCGCGAAGAAATCGCTCTGGTGGCCGCCCGCCTCATCGCCGAGGAGGGCGCTGACTATGCCACCGCGAAACGCAAGGCGGCGAAGCAAGTGACCGGCGAGGCGCGGATTGCGGGTGAATTGCTGCCGGATAACGACCAAATCGAAACGGAAGTCCGCGAGTACGTGCAGACGTTCCTCTCGGACACGCAGCCGGCTGAGCTGGCGCATTTGCGTCAGGTCGCGCTGACGGTCATGACGGCACTGGCGCGCTACCGGCCTTATATTACTGGTGCCGTGTACAACGGCACGGCAACGTCACTATCTGATATCTATTTGCAGGCATTTTGCGACAATCCAAAGGAAGTCGCCATCGATCTGTTGAACCGGGGTATCGATTACGAGGTCTCGGAAAGTCGCCACTTCAATGGTCGCGGCATGGTCGAGACGCTGAGTTTCCTGTGGCGCGAGCGGGGGCAGCGCGGCGAACCCGCCGGCGTGCACCTGTCCTTGTATTCCCTCGACGACATGCGCGGCGCACTCAAGGCCACCGACGGGAATGGCCGCCCCGTGCGCGTCGATGCGCACGGCCTGAGCACACTGATCGACGGCGCCGAGGCCATGGAGCAGGCATCCAACCACTGACCTTCGCCCGAATGTCGGCAACATGCCCATCAACCTGTCGCCATTCTCCGTAATTGCCATCCGTCTAACGTCTATTTCCCGCCACTTCCGCCCCATCCATCATGGTAAAACGCATCGTTCCTCTGCTGATTCTGGCGCTCGTGGGGCTGGCGGCCGGCTTTTGGTTCGGCCATCGAAACCAGGCGCCTGCAAACGCGCCCGATGCCGCTGTCGCCCAACTGCTCGCCACGCGGCTTCCCGACTTGGCGGGCAACGAGCAGGCCATCTCGCAATGGCGTGGCAAAACGCTGGTCATCAACTTCTGGGCTCCATGGTGCGGGCCCTGCGTGGAGGAAATGCCCGATCTCCAAGCACTTTCGAGTGAATTCAAGGGAAAAAACGTCCAATTCGTAGGAATCGGCATTGATACTGCCCCGAACATGATCGCGTTCGAGCAAAAGGTGAAGGTTGATTACCCGCTCCTCGTGGCGGGCTACGCAGGCACCGACCTCGCCCGCGCACTGGGCAACAAGGCGGGCGCGCTACCGTATACCGTCGTGGTTGATCCTCAAGGCCGCTTGCACTACCAGAAGCTCGGCCGTATTACGTCGGATGAAGTGCGCTCGGCCCTCAGGCCGACGCGCTGACATCGCGCCGTCCAGCCGGGCGCGCGGGAAGTCCCGCCAGACGTGACCGACGGGGCTTCATTTTCACCCCACTGGACAAAATCCACCAACTGGCGTTTAATTGCGCCCAATTTCGTGAAATTTGATTCGCCGATGCCTCACCGCATTCTTGTGCTCCACGGTCCCAATCTCAACCTGCTCGGTACTCGCGAGCCGGCGGTGTACGGTCGTACGACGCTGGCCGACATCGACGCGGCGCTCGAGGCGCAAGCCAAGGCGGCAGGTGCTGAGGTGACGACATTCCAGAGCAATCACGAAGGCGCACTGGTTGACCGGATTCAGGCGGCACGCGACGCGTCGATCGACTTCATCGTCATCAACCCTGCCGCCTACACGCATACCAGCGTGGCGATGCGCGACGCGCTGGCCGGCGTGGGCATTCCGTTCGTCGAGGTGCATCTCTCGAACGTCCATGCCCGTGAGGCCTTTCGGCATCACTCGTACTTTTCCGATATTGCGCAAGGCGTGATCTGCGGCCTGGGCTGGCGCGGCTATACCTTCGCACTCGAATTTGCCCTGCGGCGACTCGCCGGCGGGTAGCCGTCTCATCCCCTATTTCCCCTCGCGGGGGGTGCCCCCGCGTCGATACCGAATTAAGGAGCTTCCTTCATGGATTTGCGCAAACTCAAGACGTTGATCGACCTCGTGGCCGAATCGGGTATTTCCGAACTCGAAGTCACCGAAGGCGAAGGCAAGGTCCGCATCGTCAAGGCGCCGCCCCAACTGATCGCCGCCCCGATGCAGATGGCCATGCCGGCAGCCTACCCGCAGGTTGCCGCGCAAGCGCCGGCGGCAGCGCCCGCCGCACCGGCACCGGTTGCCCCGGTCCTGCCGCAAGGTCACATCGTCACGTCGCCGATGGTCGGTACCTTCTACCGCGCCCCGTCGCCGGGCGCCGATCCGTTTGCGCAGGTCGGCGACTCGGTCAAGGAAGGCCAGACGCTGTGCATCATCGAAGCGATGAAGCTGCTCAACGAGATCGAGTCGGACAAGACCGGCGTGATCAAGGAAATCCTCGTCGAGAACGGTCAGGCCGTGGAATACGGTCAACCGCTGTTCGTGATCGGCTAATGCCGGTTGTCGGACGCCCCGCCCGCGCGGCCAAATGCCGCCCGGCGACACGAGGCGTCCGGCCCCGCTCCTCTCCCCCTACGGGCAGGACTGCACATAATGTTTGAAAAAATCCTCATCGCCAACCGCGGCGAAATCGCTCTGCGCGTTCAGCGCGCGTGCCGCGAGATGGGCATCAAGACCGTGGTCGTCTACTCCGAAGCCGACAAGGAAGCGAAGTACGTCAAGCTCGCGGACGAAGCCGTCTGTATCGGACCGGCGCCCTCGCCGCTGAGCTATCTGAACATGCCGGCGCTCATCAGCGCGGCGGAAGTCACCGACGCCCAGGCCATCCACCCGGGTTACGGCTTCCTCTCCGAGAACGCCGACTTCGCCGAACGTGTCGAGCAATCGGGCTTCACGTTTATCGGCCCACGCCCCGACACCATTCGTCTGATGGGCGACAAGGTCTCGGCCAAGCAGACGATGATCAAGACCGGCGTGCCGTGCGTGCCGGGTTCGGAAGGCGCGTTGCCCGACGATCCGAAGGAAATCGTGCGTGTTGCACGCCAGGTCGGCTATCCGGTAATCATCAAGGCCGCCGGCGGCGGCGGCGGTCGCGGCATGCGCGTGGTGCACACCGAAGCGGCGCTGGTGAACGCGGTCAACATGACCCGTGAAGAAGCCGGCCGCGCCTTCGGCAATCCGGAAGTCTATATGGAGAAGTTCCTCGAGAACCCGCGCCATATCGAAATCCAGATCCTCGCCGACAAGCACAAGAACGCCGTCTGGCTGGGCGAGCGCGACTGCTCGATGCAGCGCCGTCACCAGAAGGTGATCGAAGAGGCGACCGCCCCGCTGATTCCGCGTCGCCTGATCGAGCGCATCGGCGATCGCTGCGCCGACGCCTGCAAGAAGATGGGCTACGTCGGCGCCGGCACGTTCGAATTCCTGTTCGAGAACGGTGAGTTCTACTTCATCGAAATGAACACGCGTGTGCAGGTCGAACACCCGGTCACGGAAATGATCACCGGTGTCGATATCGTGCAGGAACAGATCCGCATTGCGGCCGGCGAGAAGCTCGCCTTCCGTCAGCGCGACATCCAGTTCCAGGGTCACGCGATCGAGTGCCGTATCAACGCCGAAGATCCGTTCAAGTTCACGCCGTCGCCCGGTCGCATTACCGCCTGGCACATGCCGGGGGGCCCTGGCATCCGCGTCGACTCGCACGCCTATAACGGCTACTTCGTGCCGCCGAACTACGATTCGATGATCGGCAAGCTGATCGCCTACGGAGCAACGCGCGATCAGGCCATCCGTCGCATGCGTGTCGCGCTGTCGGAAATCGTGATCGAAGGTATCCAGACGAACATTCCGCTGCACCGGGAACTGATGCTCGACGCCAAGTTTGTCGAAGGCGGCACGAGCATCCATTATCTGGAACACAAGCTGGCGCAGAAATCTGCCGTCGGCGGCAACTGAGCTGTTCATCAGCCGTTTATCAGCAGGAAATCACTCGCCATGTATCGCGAACTCGTCGTAGAAGTTGCCCGCGCCCAAGCCGAGGCCCTGTCGGACGCCCTGCTCGATCTGGGCGTGCTGTCGGTCTCCGTGGAAGACGCGGACGCCGACACGCCCGACGAGCAACCGATGTTCGGCGAGCCGGGCCTGACCCCGCCCGACACCGCGTGGCAACACTCGCGCGTGGTCGCGCTGGTGGGGGAAGACCAGGACGCCGCCGTGCTGCTCGCGGCGGCCGTCAACGAATTGGGGCTCACCGAGTCGCCCGCGTTCACGTTGCGCGACGTAGAAGAACAGGACTGGGTGCGCCTGACGCAATCGCAGTTTGAGCCCATACAGATCGGCCAGCGTATCTGGGTCGTGCCGTCGTGGCACGACGCCCCGGACGCCGATGCGCTTATCCTCGAACTCGATCCGGGCCTCGCGTTCGGGACCGGCAGCCACCCGACCACGCGGCTGTGCATGGAGTGGCTCGAACAGCACGTTGAGGCGGGTCAGTCGTTGCTCGACTACGGCTGCGGCTCGGGCATTCTGGCCATTCTGGCGCGCAAGTGCGGCGCCGATCCGGTCGTCGGTATCGACATCGATCCGCAGGCCGTCGAGTCTGCCCGCTATAACAGTGAGCGCAATCACGCGAGCGTCGAATACGGACTGCCCGCCGACCTGCGCGACGGTCAATTCAATATCGTGGTCGCCAACATCCTGTCGAATCCGCTCAAACTGCTCGCGTCGATGCTGACATCGCGCGTGGCACCGGGCGGACGGCTCGCGCTGTCTGGCGTGTTGGAGCGGCAAGCGGACGAGGTGATCGCCGCCTACGCCCCCTATATGAAGATGTCGGTCTGGCGTGCTCACGATGGCTGGGTCTGCCTGCACGGGCAGGCCGCCGGCTAGTCGCCCACGACGCGCCGAGTCTTCGGGTCCTCGCCCTCGAATCCCCCGATGCCCTCGACTCCCATGGCCCAGTCCTCGCGCGTTCTCGCTACTCGCTGCCCTCACTGCCATACCGTCTTTCGCGTCGTGGCGGATCAGCTCAAGCTGCGCGACGGTCTCGTGCGCTGCGGCAACTGTCGTGAAGTATTCGACGGACATGCCTACCTGTGCGAGCCGCCCGGCGAAGAGCACGAGGCGGAGGCCGCGCCCGCCGAACGCCCCCCGGTGCCCGAGATGCTCACGCCCACGGCGATCGCTGCACTGCTGGGCACGCCGGACGAGAGCCTGGCGCAGATGCGACATGGCCCCGGTCGCTACATCGATGACGACGATGCCACGGTTCTTGTGGCGCCCACTGCGTCCATGACGTCGTCAGCTTCCGTCGCGTCTGCCGACTCGCCGACGTCCGTTGCTCTTGCCGGACAGGCACGTCGCCCCGGCGTCGGTCGCGTGATCTGGCGTGCGCTGATCGCGCTGGCCGTCGTCGGTCTGATCGCCCAGTGGGCGTGGGTCGAGCGCGCCGCACTCGTCGATCGCGTGCCGGCGTTGCGCGGCGTGTTCGCGACGCTCGGACGCCCGATGCATGTGCCGATCGCGCCGCCGCGTCAGCCTGACAAGGTTCAGATCTCGAGCGTGACGCTGGTCACCGACGCGCCCGGCACGACCGACGCGAGTGACGCGAGCGACGCGACAAGCGGTACGCCAGCGAGCGCCCCGGCCTCAGACGACGCCGTGCCAATGACGCTCACCGTGTTCATGCGCAATCAAGCGGACTATGCCGTGGCCTGGCCGTCGCTCGAACTCACGCTGTCGGACATCGACGGCAAGCCGGTCGTGAGACGCGTGTTTTCGGCGAGCGACTACGTCACCGATACAGCGCAGCATGACGCCGGTCTGGCGCCACACAACGAACGCACGATTCGGTTACGATTGACGGCGCAGGCAGCGCTAGCCAGTAACTATCGGGTGCTCGCGTTCTATCCGTGATAGCGCTGTTGCACTCAACCTAGGAGATATTGATGTCCCAAGTCACACTCGGGGGCAACCCCATCGAAGTCGACGGCCAGTTCCCGCAAAAGGGGCAGACCGCTCCGGCTTTTTCGCTGGTCAATGCCAAGTTGCAGGACGTCTCGCTCGACGATTTCGCGGGCAAGCGCAAGGTGCTCAACATCGTGCCGAGCCTCGACACGCCGACCTGCGCCACCTCGACCCGCAAGTTCAACGAAGCCGCGGGCAAGCTCGAGAACACGGTCGTGCTCGTGATCTCGGCTGACCTGCCGTTCGCCATGAGCCGTTTCTGCGCGACCGAAGGCCTGAACAACGTGGTCACGCTCTCGACCATGCGTGGCCGCGAGTTCCTCAAGCATTACGGCGTGGCAATCACCACCGGCCCGCTCGCCGGCGTGTCGGCCCGTGCCGTTGTCGTGCTCGACGCCGATAACCGCGTCGTCCACGCCGAACTCGTGCCCGAGATCAAGAACGAGCCGAACTACGACGCCGCGCTGGCCGCGTTGTCGTAAGCCATCGCCCCTCGGCGTATCGCTGGCCCGCCCGGTAAAACCGGTGCGCGCCAGATGGCAGTTCCCGTGCCGGTGCGGCAAATGCACCGGCCCGTTTTTAGCATGACCCGGCAGCGCGACTGGCCAACCGTCTGCCCTCCCAGATTGGCCCCGCTTACCTTTCGCAAGGATCTCCCCCGTGACTACCGTGATCTGCGGCTCGCTCGCCTACGACAACATCATGACGTTCGAAGGCCGCTTCGGCGAGCACATCCTGCCCGATCAGGTACACATCCTGAACGTCAGCTTCCTCGTGCCGACGATGCGCCGCAACTTCGGCGGCTGCGCCGGCAACATTGGCTACAGCCTGCATCTGCTGGGCGGCTCGCCGGTCGTCATGGCCACCGTCGGCGAAGATGGCGCGCCCTACGTCGAGCGCTTCCAGTCGCTCGGCATGACGACGGAATTCGTTCGCGTGGTCGCGGACAGCATGACCGCCAATGCGATGATCACGACCGATCTGGACAACAACCAGATCACCGCCTTCCACCCGGGGGCGATGATGTTCTCGTCGCGCAACCGCGTGGCCGATGTCAGCGGCGCGACGCTCGGCATCGTTGCCCCCGACGCCCCCGACGCCATGCTCACTCACGCCGAAGGCTTCGCCGCCGCCGGGGTGCCGTTCCTCTTCGATCCGGGTCAGGGCCTGCCGTTGCTCTCGCCTGAGGCCCTGCGTCGCATGGTGGAACTCGCCACATACCTCGCGGTCAACGACTACGAAGCCAAGCTCCTCTGCACGAAGACCGGCTGGTCGATGGACGACCTCCAGTCGCGTGTCGAGGCGCTGGTCGTGACGCGCGGAGAACACGGCGCGCTGATCTTCGCCGGCGGCAAGCAACACGACATTCCCGCCGTCAAAGCCAAGCGAGTCGTCGACCCCACCGGATGCGGCGACGCCTTCCGGGGCGGGTTGCTGTACGGTATCGAAAAGGGCCTCGACTGGCCCACCGCCGGCCGTCTGGCGAGCCTGATGGGTTCGCTCAAGATTGCCGAGCAAGGTCCGCAGACTTACGCGCCGACGCGCGCCGAGATCGAGGCGCAATATGAAGCCGCGTTCGGCTACCGCTTCGTTTGATTTCAGGATAAACACAACGATGGCACGACTGACCACACCCTTCCTTATTCTCACCGCCGCAGCGTCGCTCTCCCTGTCCGCCTGCACGGCGTTCGGTCCGAGCAATTCCGCGAGTGTCTACAACAGCCGCCAAGCACAACGCGAGCAGGTGGTGCGCATGGGCACCGTCGAATCGGTGCGCCCGGTCACGATCGATAGCAGCAACGGCGATCCGGGGATTCTCGGCGTGGTGGGCGGCGGTGCGCTGGGCGCCGTCGGCGGCAGCGCCATTGGTGGCGGTCGCGGCTCGATCGCGACGGGCATCATCGGCGGCCTGTTGGGTGCGGTTGCGGGGCAAGCCGTCGAAAACCGAATGAGCAAGAAGGCGGGCCTGGAGATTACCGTGCGACTCGACAACGGCGAGCTGCGCGCCATCACACAGGATGCGGACGAAGCATTCCAGCCGGGTCAGCGCGTGCGTCTGCTCTCAAGCGGCGGCGTCACGCGCGTGACGCACTAAGGCCGCATGAAAAAACCCGCTGCGACGATCACTCATCACAGCGGGTTTCGGATCGAGTAGGCCTACTCGATCAAAAGACACCTAAGTGCCTTGGTTCCTGCTTCGGCACTCGAATTACGGACGGCTGCCGGTCGGGAACGGCCATGCCGCTGCCGGATTCAGCGCCGTCTTCGGTGCTGCTGCCGGTGCTGCAGCCGGGGCCGCAGCAGGCTTGGCGGCGACCTTCTTGACGGCCGGCTTCTTCGCCGCCGCAGCAGGCTTCTTCGCCGCCGGCTTCTTCGCCGCAACCTTCTTCACGGCAGCCTTCTTCGCGGCCGGCTTCTTGGCGGCAACCTTCTTCAATGCTGCCTTCTTGGCGACCGGCTTCTTGGCGGCCACCTTCTTCCCCGCTGCCTTCTTGGCAACCGGCTTCTTGGCGGGAACAGCCTTCTTCGCGACCGGCTTCTTGGCGGCCACCTTCTTCACCGCACCCTTCTTGGCTCCCGGCTTCTTGGCGGGAACAGCCTTCTTCGCGACCGGCTTCTTGGCGGGAACAGCCTTCTTCGCGACCGGCTTCTTGGCGGCAACCTTCTTCACCGCAACCTTCTTGGCTGCCGGCTTCTTGGCGGCGACCTTCTTCGCTGCCGGCTTCTTGGCGGCGACAGCCTTCTTCGCTACCGGCTTCTTGGCGGCAACAGCCTTCTTCGCGACAGGCTTCTTGGCGGCGGCAGCCTTCTTCGCTACCGGCTTCTTGGCAACAGCCTTCTTGGCTGCGGGTTTTTTCTTAGCAGTAGTAGCCATCACTTTGCTCCTTAACGTGAGAGATCACTCAAACAAAACCACCTGAGAAGGAAACCCGACCACCATGCGGCGAACCGCCGGCGAGCGGGCTATTCATCGGCGTACGCATCGGACTTCGACGGCTTACGCTAATGAATTCGGCGCTGCGCGCATGACGCTGACCGTGAGTGGTCACGCGCGCAAAAAAATTGCCGGCGACATTGCCGCCAGCAATTCGATTGTCTTGAGAAAGGGGATTCGCCAGATTCTTCGGGGGGTAGCTTGCCTGTCCCGTCATCGGGAGGGAGGAGATTGCGATAGCGGATAAGCGATACTGCTTGCTATGCACCAAGGTTTTTACGCTCCGTAACTACCAGCTCTCTGTCGCGGGAGGAAAGCAATGTGCTTTCGTGTGTTCATCGAGACTGCAATTTATTTGAGCGAATCATAATTCTTTTGTGATGCGATGTTAATACTTTGCGCGTAAAAAATCGCACAACGTTCGCAACGAAGAAGTCAATCTGTTGTATTTGATGCACATGGTGTTCGCATGTCGACGCGTGCGAAGCGAGCGTAACGACGTGCGAGTGAGGATGATGTGCATGACGCGCACAGTCTCTTCGACTTGTTTTGCTGGCGCTCACGCGCGCCACGCGCGCTCACACCATCCTCTCGAAACCCGCATGGATACTGGCTTTGCAGCCAGCATCCAAATTTCACTTACTGCTTAGTCCCAGCTCAGCGCGCCACCAGTCTGGTATTCGATCACTCGCGTTTCGAAGAAGTTGCGCTCCTTCTTCAGATCGATCATCTCGCTCATCCACGGGAACGGATTTTCTTCGTTCGGATAGAGCGCCTCGAGACCAATTTGGGAACAGCGACGGTTCGCGATGAAGCGCAGATAGCTCTTGAACATGCCCGCGTTCAGACCGAGCACGCCGCGCGGCATCGTATCTTCAGCGTAGCGATACTCCAGCTCGACCGCCTTCTTGAACAGCTCGCGAATCTCTTCGCGGAACTCCGGCGTCCAGAGGTTCGGGTTTTCCAGCTTCACCTGGTTGATCAGATCGATGCCGAAGTTGCAGTGCATCGACTCGTCGCGCAGGATGTATTGATATTGCTCTGCAGCACCGGTCATCTTGTTCTGCCGACCCAGCGCGAGAATCTGCGTGAAGCCGACGTAGAAGAACAGCCCTTCCATGATGCACGCAAACACGATGAGCGAGCGCAGCAGCTTCTGGTCGGCTTCCTGCGTGCCGGTCTGGAACGACGGATCCGCCACCACTTCGATGAACGGGAGCAGGAATTCGTCCTTGTCGCGAATCGACGGCACTTCGTGATACGCGTTGAAGATCTCGCCTTCGTCCAACCCCAGGCTCTCGACGATGTACTGATAGGCGTGCGTGTGGATCGCCTCTTCGAAGGCCTGACGCAGCAGGAACTGGCGGCACTCCGGTGCGGTGATGTGGCGATACGTGCCGAGCACGATGTTGTTCGCCGCGAGCGAGTCGGCCGTCACGAAGAAGCCGAGATTGCGCTTGATGATGCGGCGCTCGTCCTCGGTCAGACCGTTCGGATCTTTCCACAGGGCGATGTCGCGCGACATGTTGATTTCCTGCGGCATCCAGTGGTTCGCGCAACCGGCCAGATACTTCTCCCAGGCCCACTTGTACTTGAAGGGCACCAGTTGATTCACATCCGTGGTGCCGTTGATCACGCGCTTGTCGGAGGCGCTCACGCGACGCGTCGACTGCGAGGCGATCACAGTCGGGGTTTCCCCTTGCGTGCCCAGCACGTTCGACGCGGCAACCGGAGCCGCGGTGGGGGCAGCCGAGTTGGCCGTGGTGGTGTCTTCTTCCCAGTTCAGCATAGGGTCTCAGTCCGTTCAGGTTGATGCGATGCACACACGCGCGCACATCGCCGAAGTGACAGATCAGCCGTTCGCGTGCGAAGGCTGACAAAAAATTTGCGATCCGGCGGCCGGCAAGCGATCACCGGGAGCACGAAGTCCACCGGGAGCATTGCCATATTTCGGGGGTGATGCAGATGCGCAATTGCGCAGTTTTGAACAACAACGCCGACGCGAGAGCTGCAACAACATCCTGACCTCCCGACGTCGAATGGAATGCCTCCAATTTAGCACAATTACGTCACTCGTTCCAGCATGCAACACTATATCTAGTGCCGCACTGCACGATGACCACTATACCTAGTGTTTGGCAACATCTCCCGAGTGCCGGGCGGCCGGGCTTGCGGGACCGGCATCTTGCCATGAAACGGCGCCGCACGACAGCGCTGATGGTGCGTCGAGGGGGGGCGCTGCGTCGCATTGGCGTATCCTGTCGCGACGGCGAACCGGAACGACAGATTCCGGCGCACGCCACTTCTGAACGTCGATGAAGGAGATACCGACGATGACATTCCCAGGCGCCGACGGCGCACCGGCGTCGGCCGGTTCGTCAGGCCCGACACCGCTCACGCTCACCCCCGGCAAACCGATCCGCCTCGCGGCGGGCGCGCTCGTGGCCGAGGTTCAACCGGGCTGCGGGGCGCGGCTCGCACGACTGGCTCGGCGCGACACGCACGGTGACGTTTTCGACTACCTTGTGCCGCTCGGCAACGACCCGTTCTCGTCGGACGAATGGCCGAAGGCCGGCGCCTTTCCGATGCTGCCGTATACCAACATGCTGCGCGACGACACGCTGCACTGGCGCGAGCGCGCGATCGTCGCTCGCGAGACGCCGGCCGCATCGAGTTCGCTGCACGGCTGGGGGCTGCGTCGCGCGTGGGATGTCGTCGACGAGAGCCCGCACTGTTGCGTGCTCCAACTCGACAGTCCCGCGCAACCCGAATGGCCGTGGCACTATCAGGCGTATCTCTCGGTGACGCTCGACGCACTCGGCGTCGACATGCAACTGTCGATCACCAATCTCTCGACGCAGGATATGCCCGCCGGGCTCGGGCTACATCCCTACTTTCAGTGGCCTGCCGGCTCGCGCCTGACGTTCGAAGCGGAGGCGATCTGGCGTTCGCCGTCGGAGGACATCCGATGGCCGAGCGAGCAACGCGTTCACGTCGGTGAGATCGAGGTCGTGTCTGTCGGCGGCGGACTCGATACCGAGGGGCGGTCCACCTGGTTCGCCGAAGCGCCGGTCGAGTCGGGGCGATTCGACGCGCGCCTCGACTACGCCGGCGGCCTGCGCTCGGCCACGGTGCGCAGCAGCGACGCCAGCTGGCTCGTGGTGCACTCTCCCGCCGGACGTCCCTACCTCTGTCTGGAACCGTCGACGCATCGGGTCGGCGCGTTCGACGACGATCACGTAGTCGTGGCGCACGGGCAAACGCTCGATCTGTCGATGCGTATCGATCTGGCCTGAGGACTAGGCGACAGGCGTGTCGCCTCCCACCACGGCGCGCAACGTGTCCGCAAAGCGCTGCGCCAGCAAGCTTTGCGGCGCGTGCAGCGGTCGCAGCAAGTGCGTCGTGAACGGCACGTCCGGCACGAACCGCCGATAGTCGAGGAGGCCGCGCCCCGCATAGGCCCGCGCGACCGACTCGCTCACGATGCTCACACCCAACCCGCCAGCAACCATCGCGCACACCGTCGCTTCGTACGGCGTTTCAAGTTCCTTGTGACGTAGCGTGACGCCTGCCTCACGAAAGCGTTGATCGATCCTCATGCGCGTTCCGTCGACGAGTGACAGCGCGATGAACGGCTCGTATTCGAGATCGGCAGGAGTGACGATATCGCGCTCGCCCAACCGATGCCCGGCCGGAAAAGCGCAAACACCGGCCACGTCGCGAATCGTCGTCGCCTCGATACCCGACACGTCGCGGCTGACATAAGCCACCACGCCGAGGTCGCAAAACTGAGACGCGACCCATTGCGCCACGCGCGGCGAATCGTTGGTGAGCAGCGAGACGGCCACGCCTGGATGCGCTTCGCGAAACCGACGAATGACCTCCGGCATTTGCGTGAGCGCAATCGACGGCACCGCGCCGACGCGCAACCGGCCTGTCCCCGAGCGTCGAATCTGTGCAGCCGAATCCTCCAGACTCTTCAGACTCACGAACGCACGCTCGACGTCGCGAAACAACTCGGCGCCCTCGTCCGTCAGCTGCAGCCGCCCGTTGATCCGCTCGAACAGCCGGAACCCGACGCTCTGCTCGAGTTGCCCGACCAAGCGACTGATATTCGGCTGCGACGTATGCAACGCATCCGCCGCCGCCGTCATCGACCCGGTCTGGATCACCGCCCTGAACGCTTCCACCTGCTTGAACTTCATTGTCGTTGGCTCTCGACTGCCCGGAAACACCCGTGAATGCCGCGTGCCCGGGGGTATATCAGGAATGTATGGACTCGTATTGTATTGTGATTTTTAAGAATGCAACCGTCTCGCTACACTCGTTGGCATCCCGTCCGGGCACCGTCAAGGCATCGTCTCTCACCGCCCACGACGCCCTGGCCGTCCACGTGCCGTTCCGCTTGAGGAGCTATCGATGTCACGCCTGCGCCGTTCGTTCTTTACCGCCCTTGCCGCCTCCGCCACCGTGATGGTCATGTCAACCATCGTCGCGCGCCCTGCCCGCGCCGCGCCGGGCGACTTGCCGACGCTGCCGGCAGACATCAAGGCGCAAGGTCAGTTGCGCGTCGGCGTGCGTTGTGACCAGCCGCCCTATGGCTACCAGGACAGCAGCGGCGCATTCGCAGGCGTCGAAGTCGAGATGGGCCGCCAGATCGCCGAGTGGGCGTTCGGCGCGAAGGACAAGGCCGTATTCACCTGCGTGACGGCCGAGAACCGTGTCCCGCAGTTGCTCGGCCGCAAGGTCGACCTGCTCATCGCCACGCTCGGCGTCACTCCCGAGCGCGCCCGCGTGATCGATTTCACCCAACCGTACCGTTGGGGCGCCAGCGACGTGGTGGTGCGTCGCGACGGCGGCATCCGGACGCTCGCCGACCTCAAGGGCAAGACGCTCGTCGCGCTCAAGGGGTCGGTGCAGGCGAAGTGGTTCGAGGACCATATGCCCGACGTCAAGATGCTCCGCCTGAATACAGCGGCCGACGCCATGCAGACCTTCCGCCAGGGTCGTGCCGACGCCTACACGCACGACGCCGCCACGCTCGTAGTCGCAGCCGCCAAGGATCCCGACGCCAGATTGCTCGGCCAGTACTTCCAGATTTCCGACGCGGCCATCGGCGTGCGCAAGAACGAGACTGCCTGGCGCGACTATCTGTCGGCCGCCATCGCGCGCATGCGCTACGAAGGCCGCTTCGTGCAGTGGGTCAAGCTCAGCGTGCCCGAATCGATCCGCAGCTATTACCTCGCGGTGTTCCAGCAGGGACGCCCGAAGGAAACCGCGCAATAAGGCGGCCCCCATGGATTTCGACGTCGCCTATCTCATCGCTCAATGGCCCGCGCTTTGGCGCGGCGCACTGATGACGCTCGAAGTGTCGGTCATCGCCATCGTCTGCTCGGCGCTGATCGGCATCGCGGGCTGCGCCATCCGGATCTTCCGCGTGCCCGTGCTCTCCCCCATGGTCACCGGCTACGTGGAGCTGATGCGCAACACACCGATCCTCGTGCAGTTGTTCTTCATCTTCTATGGCTTGCCCGCGATCGGCCTCAGCCTGTCGTTATTCAGCTCCGGCGTGCTGTGCCTGTCGCTGTGGGCCGGGGCCTACCAGATCGAGAACCTGCGAGGCGGCATGGCGGCCGTCGGGCGGCGCATGTACGAATCGTGCCACGCCCTCTCGCTGCGACCATGGCACTACTTCACGCTGATCGCACTGCCCATCGCCGTGCGACATGCGCTGCCCGGCATGCTCAATACCGCGATCTCACTGCTCAAGAACTCGTCGTATCTGCAGGCCATCGGGCTCATGGAGCTGACGTTCGTCGCTGTCGACCGCATTGCCACGGACTTTCGCCCGCTCGAGATGTTCAGCGCCATCCTCGTGCTGTACCTCGGCATGGTCGCGGTGCTCGCCCTGCTCGCACACCGGCTCTCGGCCTGGCTGCAACGGCCGTTCCGAACCCATTGAGGCCAGTGATCCACCATGAATGTCATTCTTGAAAACTGGCTCGTCATTGCCAAGGGGCTACGCATGACGCTTGCGCTGGCCGGCGCGGTGCTCGCCTGCACGACCGTGATCTCGCTCGTGCTCGGCGTGCTCGCCACGCTGCCCAACCGCTGGCTGAAGCTCGCCATCCACGGCTATGTCGAGCTGTTTCGCTCGATTCCCCTCATCGTCAACGTGTTCTGCGTGTTCTTTGTCGCACCGATGTTCGGTCTCGACCTGAGCCCGTTCGTCGCGGCCACGGTCGGGCTGTCGCTGTGGGGCGGTGCCAACGGCACGGTGGTGGTCTCGGGCGGTATCGCATCGGTGCCCCCGCATCAGTGGAAAAGCGCCGCCGCGCTCGGCTTGCGACGCTGGCAAATCTATCGCTACGTGATCGGCCCCCAGTCGATGGGCGCGATCCTGCCGGCCTACACCGGACTGCTCACGCTGCTCGTCCAGTCGACCGCACTCGGCGCGTTGATCGGCGTTGGCGAATTCCTCAAGGTCAGCCAGAACATCATCGAGCGCGCCACGATCATGCAGGGCCAGAACCCCGCCTTCGAGGTCTATGGCCTCGTGCTCGCCGTCTATTTCGTCATCTGCTCAGCGTTCAGCGCGCTGTCCCGTTACCTCGAACGCCGCCTGCAACGCGAGCGCGTTCGCCCGCTCTCTACACAAGGTTGACCATGTCCATATCGAAAGTCAGTCGCCGGCTCACCGAAGCCCTCGCCCCGGAAGTCAATGACATCATCTTCAAGCCACGTCTGGCCGGCTTCGACGAGACGTTCGTGCCGCTCGGCGATATCAACAAGGCACACGTGGTCATGCTTGCCGAGCAGGGGCTGATCCGCCCCGAGCACGCGTCGGCGCTTGCGCGCGGCATTCTCGCCATGGAAGAACAAGGCCCCGGGGCCGTGCCGCTCGACCCGAGCCGTGAAGACGCCTACTTCAACTACGAGGCGCATCTGATGAGTCTCGTCGGCGCCGACATCGGCGGCCGGCTGCATACCGGCCGCAGCCGCAACGACATCCTGGCGACGCTCGATCGCCTGCGCGGACGCGCCATGCTGATCGAGCTGATCGACGCGCTGCTGCGCGTGCGAACCACGGCGCTCGAACAGGCCGAGCGCCATGCCGAGGTCGTCATGCCAGGCTATACCCACCTGCAACCGGCCCAGCCGATGACCTACGGCTTCTATCTGGCTGGCGTGGCGCAGGCACTCGAGCGCGACAGCCGGCGCCTGATGGACACGCTCTCGCACATGAACGTCTCACCGCTCGGCGCGGCCGCGTTCGCCGGCACGCCGTTCGCGATCGATCGCCAACGCACGGCGGGGCTGCTCGGCTTCGATACGTACATCGACAATGCGCTCGATGCCGTCGGTTCGCGCGACTTCCTGCTCGAAGGCATTGCCGATTTGAGCCTGCTGGCCGTGTTCTGGAGTCGCGTGGCGCAGGACTACTTCGTGTGGACCACGCATGAGTTCGGCTTGATCGAGTTCCCCGACAGCGTGGCGACAACGTCGAGCATCATGCCGCAGAAGAAGAATCCCGTCGTGCTCGAATATCTGAAGGGCCGCACCGGCCAGATCGTGGCCGCGCTGATGGCCGGCTCGATGGCGATCAAGGGCACCCACTTCACCCACACGGGCGACGCGAACCGCGAAGGCACCCTTGGCTTCTGGGACGCCGCGCGCGAGACGCTGCGCTGCCTGACGCTGCTCGAACTCGTACTGCGCACGGCCCGTCCGGTCGCCGCGCGCGCAGGCCGCCTCGCCGCCGAGGATTTCTCCACGGCGACCGCGCTGGCCGATCACATGGTGCGCGCGCACGACCTGTCGTTCCGCGCGGCCCATCACCTCGTCGGTGC
>NZ_KB290511.1:0-1317 GCF_000282835.1 Pandoraea sp. B-6
GTGCGAGCGAACGGTCCGCCCGGCGCATCCGCGGCGGGCATGCGCCGGCTGCCGCCCCCGAGCGCCGTATAGAGCGACACCCGTGCGGAGAGCAGCGCGCGGCGTGTCTGCACGGTCTGTTGCTCGATGGCGAGGAGGTCGCGTTGGGCGTCGAGCACTTCGAGAAACGCGGCCGCACCGTGGTCGTAGCGCAGCTTGGCGAGCCGTGCGCGCTCGGCCTGGGCGTCCTGCGTGGCTTGCAGGATCGTGACCTGATCGGCCAACCAGCGGCGCGCACTCAGGGCGTCGGCGACATCGCGAAATGCGCCCTGGATCGTCTTCTCGTAATTCGCGACCGACTCCACGCGCCGCGCTTCGGCGAGATCGAGATTGTTGACGAGGCGTCCGCCCTGGAAGATCGGCAGACTGAGGCTGGGCGTGAACGTCCATGCGGCGCTGCCGGCCTTGAACAGGCCATCGAGCGCGCTGCTCGCCGTGCCCACCGAGCCGGTGAGCGTGATCTGCGGGAAGAAGGCCGCGCGCGCCGCGCCGATGTTGGCGTGTGCCGCGCGCAACTGATATTCGGCCGCGATGATGTCGGGCCGGTCCTCCAACAACGATGACGGCAGGCCGGGGTCGAGTTCGCGCATCAGACGGGCATCGTCGAGCGTGGTGTCGATGGCCGGCGCTGACGTGTCGATCGGCACGCCCACGAGCACCTGCAGCGCGTGCGCCTGTGCGGCCCGCTGCAGCTGAAGTTGGGCGACGAGCGCGCGGGCCTGCTGCCAGAGGGTCGTGACTTCGGTGAGATCGAGCTTCGAGGTCGCACCGACCTGTTCGCGGCGCGTGAAGATGCGCAGCGACTCGGCACGGCTGTCGACCGTCTGCTGCGCCAAGGCGATGCGCTCGTCGAATTCGCGCAGGCTCAGCCACGTTTGCGCGACCTGCGAGATCAGGCTGAGCGCCAGCGCGCGTCGAGCCGCGTCGGACGCCAGGTAGTCGTCGAGCGCGGCATCCTTCAGATTGCGGATCCGCCCCCAGAAGTCCAGCTCCCACGTCGACAGGCCGAGGCCGACCTGATATTGGCTGCTGATATAGGGGTTGCCGGTGAGACTGAGATCGCCGGGCAGACGTTGACGTGTCTGGTTGCCGCCCACGCCGAGCGACGGCAGTTGATCGGCGCGTTGAATCCCGTACACCGCTCGCGCTTGTTCGACCCGGGCGAGCGCGACGCGCAGATCGCGATTGTTGGCCAGGGCGGTTTCGATGAGCACGCGCAGCCGGGGATCGGCGAAATACTCGCGCCAGTCGAGCCCGGACGCCGGCCGCGCGGCCGCC
>NZ_KB290511.1:1327-4074 GCF_000282835.1 Pandoraea sp. B-6
GCCGTGGCCGGCGACGTGGTGGCATCTTGGGGCCACACGTCGGCGACCGGCGGTGCCGGGCGTTCGTAGCGGGGCGCTAGCGAAAGACAGCCGCCAAGCAGGGTCGTGACGAGCGCGGCAATCACGGGCGTCGCGGCGGTGTTCGCGACGCCCGGACGCCTGGGTGAATTGCAGGGTTTCGCCATAGAAGTCCCAACCTCCCGACGGACACTCCACTATAGCGCGGCGACGCCGCAGGGCGTATGCGGGAGGGGGTGAAAATGGCGAACGCTTGTGCTAAATCAACAAGGGCTCCGAGTCGAGGTTCGATTCGGAGCCCTGCTTATTCCGCTATTGCACCCGGCCGATATTACCGAGGCCGCTGCGTCTCGAACGGGCACAGGCGTGACATCGGTGCGGCGGCGCGGCGCCTGGAAGGCTGCGCCGCACGGATCAGTATTCGGCGTCGAGGCCGTCCTGCACCTGCTCGGCCGCCCGCAGCACGGCGCGCGCCTTGTTTTCCGTCTCTTGCCATTCGGATTCGGGCACCGAATCGGCCACGATGCCGGCCGCGGCCTGCACATAGAGATTGCCGTCCTTGACGACACCGGTGCGGATTGCGATGGCGACATCCATTTCGCCGCCGAACGAGAGGTATCCCACGGCGCCGCCGTAAAGGCCGCGCTTGACGGGCTCGAGTTCGTCGATCAGTTCCATCGCGCGAACCTTCGGCGCGCCGGTGAGCGTGCCGGCCGGGAACGTCGCGCGCAGTACGTCGATATTCGACAGCCCCGGTTGCAGCCGGCCTTCCACCGAACTCACGATGTGCTGCACGTGCGAGTATTTCTCGATCACCATCTTGTCGGTGACTTCGACGGTGCCGGTTTGGGCGATGCGGCCGACATCATTGCGCGCCAGATCGATGAGCATGACGTGCTCGGCGATTTCCTTCGGATCTCCAAGCAATTCGGTGGCCAGTTCGGCGTCGCGCTCGGGCGTGGCGCCGCGCGGACGCGTGCCGGCAAGCGGGCGAATCGTCACGATTTCCTGCTCGCCGTCGGGCGTTTGCCGACGCTCCTGTCGCACGAGGATCTCGGGCGATGCGCCGACCACCTGGAAGTCGCCGAAGTTATAGAAGTACATGTACGGCGACGGATTGAGCGAGCGCAGGGCACGGTAAAGCGAGAGCGGGGCATCGCGATACGGCTTGATGAGACGTTGGCCCACTTGCACCTGCATCAGCTCGCCGGCGGCGATGGCGTCCTTGGCCTTGGCCACGGCTGCGAGGTAGTCCGGCTTGGCGAATTCGCGGAAAGTTTCGGTGCGCACGCTGCCGGACGTGACCGGCGCGTCGACCGGCGCCTTCAAACGAGTGCGCAGCTCGCGCAGACGCAGGCGAGCCTTCGAAAACGCTTCGGGCTGGGTCGGGTCCGCATAGATGATGAGGTAGAGCTTGCCGGTCAGATTGTCGATCACGGCGAGTTCTTCGGTGAGCAACAACTGGATGTCGGGCAGGTTCAGGTCGTCGTGCGGGGTGGTGTGCGCCAGTTTCTTCTCGATGTAGCGCACGGCGTCGTAGCCGAAGTAGCCCGCGAGACCGCCGCAAAAGCGCGGCATGCCCGGGCGCAGGGCCACCTTGAAGCGTGCCTGGAACTCGGTGATGAACGCCAGCGGGTCGCCGTCGTGCGTCTCGACGACGACGCCGTCGCGCACGACTTCGGTCTTCGGGCCGAAGCTGCGCAGCAGCGTGTGGGCCGACAGGCCGATGAACGAGTAGCGGCCGAAGCGCTCGCCGCCGACCACCGATTCGAGCAGGAAGGTGTTCGCGCCGCGCCGGTCGCCCAGCGCGAGCTTCAAATACAGCGAGAGCGGCGTGTCGAGATCGGCCAGCGCCTCGGCGATCAGCGGAATGCGGTTAAAGCCTTGGTTGGCCAGCGATTTGAATTCGAGTTCGGTCATTTTGCACTCTGCCTGCAAGTTTGCCGGCGGGCGTTCCCGCAAATTCGGCGTGGATTGGCGTTGAGAATACCTGAGTCGTGTCGGGGTGGGGGTGCTGACCCACGTCGAGCTTCGTGAACGCGCGCGCACCGGCAATGCGATGGCGCTTGCCGCGGCTCGGCGAACCCGCGCACTGTGCGAGACAGCGCGCCGAGGTATGACGTCTTGGGAACAACAACGATGCAAGAAACGGGTTGCCGAAGACGAACTTCAGCGGTCCCGGCCACCCCTTGGAAGGGTTCAGCAGGACCAGCGTCGCCAGGGCCAGGCCCCCCGGTCGATCACGCTCAGACTCCGTTTCTTGTTCAGGAACATGCGCTTGAATGCAGTGTGGAAGATGGCGAACTCAGCTCGCCAGTGCGGGCGCAGCCTTGGGCAAAATCGCCCGGGCGGCGCCCAGAATGGAGCCGACTATACCATCCGTGTCGATCGTTTGTACAGATTCGCCATGGTTGTAGCCATATGGCACGGTCAACGACCGGCAGCCGGCCGCGCGGGCCGCCTGGGCGTCGTTGCCCGAGTCCCCGACCAGCACGGCTTGCGCCGGCGACACGCCGAAGACTTCGCACGCCTTGACGAGCGGCATCGGGTCCGGCTTGCGCCTGGGCCACGAGTCGCCGCCATACACCAGGTCGAACTGATCGGTCAGGTCGTAATGCGCGAGCAACGCGACCGCGAAGCGATGCTGCTTGTTGGTGATGCAGGCCACGGGCAGACCGGCGGCGCGCAAGGCGGCCAGTCCTTCGCGCACTTCGGGATAAAGCGTCGTG
>NZ_KB290511.1:4084-8887 GCF_000282835.1 Pandoraea sp. B-6
ATCGACGTGTAGACGGCTTCGTACTTGTCCTGTGCCCGTTCGAACAGGCCGTCGATCTCCGCGTCGGCGAAACGCTCGGCGAGGGTCTTGCGGATGAGATTGGCGGTGCCCTTGCCGACAAACGTCATCAGGCGCTCGGTCGGCACCGGTGCTACGCCCAGATCGGCCAGCATGGCGTTCAGCGCCATGCCGAAGTCGCCCGCCGTGTCGACGAGCGTGCCGTCGAGGTCGATCAGCACCGCGCGAATGCCGTCCAGCTGGAGGTCTTGGGTATCGGTCATGCCACGCTCGCCAGTTGGGCGCGCATCTGGTCGATGACCGCCTTGTAGTCGGGTTTGCCGAAGATGGCGGAGCCGGCGACGAACGTGTCCGCCCCGGCGGCCGCGATCTCGGCGATGTTCTCGACCTTCACGCCGCCGTCGATTTCCAGACGAATCTCGTGACCGGTCTCGGCCGTGTAGGCGTCGATCCGGGCACGCACGGCGCGCAGTTTGTTGAGCGCTTCGGGAATGAACGATTGGCCGCCGAAGCCGGGGTTCACCGACATGATGAGCACCATATCGAGACGATCCATCACGTGGTCGAGGTAATGCAGCGGCGTACCCGGGTTGAACACGAGACCCGCTTTGCAACCGTGGTCGCGAATCAGGGAGAGCGTGCGGTCGACATGTTCCGACGCTTCCGGGTGGAACGTGATCAGGTTCGCGCCGGCCTTGGCGAAATCGGGCACGATGCGATCGACTGGGCGTACCATCAGATGCACGTCGATCGGCACGTCCACGTGCGGGCGGATCGCCTCGCAAACCATCGGGCCGATGGTCAGGTTGGGAACGTAATGGTTGTCCATCACGTCGAAGTGAATCCAGTCGGCGCCTGCCGCCACGACGTTGCGGACTTCTTCGCCCAGCCGGGCAAAGTCGGCGGACAGGATGCTGGGGGCGATACAGAATTGCGTCATGGCGGGCGGGGGAAGGGCGTCAAAAGCGACATTTTAAAGCTTTCGCATGATGCCTGCCGGCCGTGGGCCGAACCGGCGGGCACCGATACCCTTCGAATCGGTCGCCGACTGGCGTGTTTGCCGGTTGCGACCCGCGACGACTTGCCGCAGAATGCGTTGCAAAACGCCACCAGAGAGCCCGCATGCGCTACAGGAACACCCGATGAGCCAGTATGAATTTACCGTCACAGTGCGCCCGCAATACCTCCCGGAGCAATCGGAACCGGATCGCCGGCAATTCGCCTTTGCCTACACGATCACGATTCGCAACAGTGGGGAAGTGCCGGCACAACTGATCTCGCGCCATTGGGTGATTACCGACGGCGATAACCATGTGCAGGAAGTCAACGGCCTGGGCGTGATCGGGCATCAACCGTTCCTGCAGCCCGGTGAGCAGTTCGAATATACGAGCTGGGCGATGGTCGCCACGCCGATCGGCACCATGCGCGGCGAGTACTTTTGCGTGGCCGAGGATGGCACGCGTTTCGACGTTCCCATCGCCGAATTCGCGCTGACCATGCCGCGCACGTTGCACTGAGCCGGGCATGCGCGCATCGTTCGGACGTCAGCGGCGGTCGTCGGACCAGTCTTCGCGTTTGAGCGGATCGTCGGCCGCGCCGGCGGCCGCGTCCCGATCGCGCGAATCCACCGGGTCGACGGTATCGCTCGGCATCGGCCGGATCGCCCGCATCGGGCGAACCCTGCGTTGGGGCGACGGCTTGCGACGCATCACCACAATCGCGGCGACGATCGCGATCGCCAGCAACACCTCCGGCAAGACCAGCAAGGCCGGATATTCATCGAACAGATTACCCATGACGCTCTTCTTGACGAAGTTCGGGCGGTGGCGCGCCGGCCGGGGCCTGGCGTTCGCCGCGTTTGCCGCATTGCTCTACGGTTGTTCGAGTGTGCCTCCGACGAGCACGTCTCGTCCAGGTACGCCACCGTCGACCGTGGCCACGCCGCCCTCGGGCGCGGGCCGCATGCAGCCCGTGTCGTGGTCGCAGGTCGACGGGTGGCAGGACGACTCGCTCATCGGCGCGCGCCTCGCGCTCGCCCAGAGCTGCGTGAAGCTCGGCCGTCAAACCAACTGGCAACCTGCGTGCCGCGCGTCCGAGCGTATCGACGATCTGGATCCGGCTGCGGTTCGGCAGTTCTTCGAACAATACTTTACGCCGTTTCGCATCGCGAACGCCGACGGCACGCAGACGGGCCTGATCACGGGCTACTACGAGCCGTTGCTGCACGGCTCGCGCGTGCGTGGCGGCGTGTATCAGACACCGCTTTACAAATGGCCCACCGGGCGTCGCGCCGGATCGCTGCCCGCGCGCGCCGAACTCATGCGCAGCGGCATTCTGCGCGGCCACGAGCTGGTGTACGTTGACGATCCGGTCGAGGCCTTCTTCCTGCAGGTGCAGGGCTCGGGGCAGGTATTGCTCGACGATGGCACGATCATGCGCGTGGGCTACGCGGGCAACAACGACCAACCATACAAGTCGATCGGACGCTGGCTGATCGATCATGGCGAGATCACGCCCGCGCAGGCGACGATGCAGGGGATTCGCGCGTGGGCGCGTGCCAATCCGTCGCGCGTCGATGCCTTGCTCGATGTGAACCCGCGTTTCGTCTTTTTCCGCGAGATGCCGAATCACGGCGTGGGCGGTATCGAGGGGCCGGTGGGCGCCTTGGGCGTGCCGCTCACGGCGGAGCGATCGATCGCCGTGGATCCGGCCTCGATCCCACTTGGCAGCCCGGTGTTCCTCGCGACCACGCGCCCGCCGTTCGGTGCCCAGGCGAATACCCCGATCAACCGGTTGATGTTCGCGCAGGACACCGGCAGCGCCATCAAGGGCGGCGTGCGCGCCGATTTCTTCTGGGGGCTGGGCGACGACGCCGGCGATCTGGCCGGGCGGATGCGCCAGAGCGGCCGTATGTGGGTGTTCCTGCCCAATCAGTGAGCGTCGAGCGTCAACGAAAAAGCCCGCGAATCGATCACGGGCTTTTTTTCATCGTGACGGACCACGGCCGGCGCTTATCGCACCCGCTTATCCAAAACGCGGCGTGCCTTGCCCACCGAGCGCTCGATGCCGCCGACCGGCTTCACGCGCACCGCGCACGACACGCCGATGAGCGTCTTGATGTCGCGCTTGAGTTCGCCGCCCGCCGATTGCAGCGCCGTGTCGTCGTGGCAGCCGACGGCTGCCTCGACTTCAACGGCCATCGTGTCCATCGGGCCTTCCTTGTCCAGGATGATCTGATAGTGCGGTGAGAGCAACGGCTGGCGCAGCAGCAGTTCCTCGATCTGCGACGGGAAGACGTTCACGCCGCGAATGATCATCATGTCGTCGGAGCGGCCGGTGATCTTCTCCATGCGGCGCATCGTGCGCGCCGTGCCCGGCAGCAGGCGCGTGAGATCGCGCGTGCGGTAGCGGATGATCGGCAGCGCTTCTTTCGTGAGCGAGGTGAACACCAGTTCGCCGAACTCGCCGTCGGGCAGCACTTCTCCGGTCACCGGATCGATGATCTCGGGGTAGAAGTGATCTTCCCAGATCGTCGGGCCGTCCTTGGTCTCGGCACATTCGCTGGCGACTCCGGGGCCCATCACTTCCGACAGACCGTAGATGTCGACCGCGTCGATGCCCATGCGCTTCTCGATGGCCGAGCGCATGTCGTTCGTCCACGGCTCGGCGCCGAAGATGCCGATGCGCAGCGACGATTCCGCCGCCACCAAGCCTTGACGCTCGAGTTCGTCGGCGATCGCGAGCATGTAGCTCGGCGTGACCATGATGATGTCGGGCTTGAAATCCTGAATCAGTTGCACCTGCTTCTCGGTCTGGCCGCCGCCGAACGGGATCACGGTCAACCCGGCACGCTCGGCGCCGTAGTGCGCGCCGAGACCGCCCGTGAACAGGCCGTAGCCGTAGCTGACGTGCACCTTGTCACCGCGACGCGCGCCGGCGGCACGGATCGAGCGCGCCACCAGATCGGCCCACGTGCTGATGTCGTTGGCCGTGTAGCCCACGACCGTCGGCTTGCCGGTGGTGCCCGACGACGCATGCACGCGCGAGACCTGCTCCATCGGTACGGCGAACATGCCGAACGGATAGCTGTCGCGCAGATCCTGCTTCGTCGTGAACGGGAACTTGGCCAGATCGGCCAGCGAGGTCAGATCGTCCGGGTGGACGCCGGCCTCATCGAACTTGCGGCGATACACCGGCGAATTCTCATAGGCATGCCGCAACGTCGTCTTCAGACGGTCGAGCTGAAGGGCGCGCAGTTCGTCGAGGCTCGCTTTCTCGATCGGCTCGAGCGGCAAGGCGGTGGTCATGACTGTCTCCTTGGGACTGGCTACTTACTAATACTCACTGATACGTGTGTGACTCGCGAACCCGTGCCTGGATGCGCGTGCTGCGGGGCCGTGTCAGACGACGCTGCCCTTGATCTGCGCGGACTTGCCGCGGAACATCGCGACGGCTTCGCCGGCCGAGTTCGTCAAGCGAATGTCGTAGATCCCGTGACGCCCCGAGAGCACCTGCTCCTGTGCCTCGGCCGTGAGCGTGTCGCCCCCCGAGACCGGCTTCAGGAACTCGATGCTGCACCCGGCGGCGACCGTGTTGATGTTGTAGCTGTTGCACGCGAAGGCAAAGGTCGAGTCGGCCAGCGTGAACATCAAGCCGCCGTGGCAGATGGCGTGGCCGTTGAGAAATTCGTCGCGAATACGCATCGTCATGCGCGCATAGCCCGGGCGAACTTCCTGCAACTCCATGCCGAGCCACTGGCTCCCGCGGGCGCTGCGGGACATCGAT
>NZ_KB290511.1:8897-15178 GCF_000282835.1 Pandoraea sp. B-6
CTGGCTCGCGCGGTCGCTGCGGTACATCGATTCGCCCGTGGCGCGGGCGAGTTCTTCCGGTGTCATCTCACTGGTTGCCTTGGGGGCGGGGGAGGTCAGGCTCATCGTGTCTCTCGTGTTGTTATGGTGTCGGTCGATCAGCGGCCTTCGAACTTCGGCGCGCGCTTCTCCAGAAACGCGTTCACGCCTTCGGCATAGTCGTACGAGGCGCCGAGTGCGCGCTGTCCGTCGCGTTCGAGATCGAGTTGCTGGTCGAGCGTGTTGGTGGCCGAGGCATACAACGCTTCCTTGATCGTGGCGAGCGCCTTCGTGGGTTGCAACGCCAATTGCGCGGCGAGTTTCTGTGCTTCGGGCAGGAGCGCGTCATCGTCGACGCAGCGCCAGATCAGGCCCCACTGCTCGGCTTGTTCGGCCGAGAGCTTGTCGCCGAGCATCGCCAGTCCCATCGCGCGCGCCATGCCGACACGTTGCGGCAGGAACCACGTGCCGCCGGTGTCGGGCAGCAGACCGATCTTCACGAACGCCTGCAGGAAGTTGACCGACGCCCCCGCAAGCACAATGTCGCAGGCAAGCGCCAGATTCGCGCCCGCGCCCGCCGCGATGCCGTTCACTGCGGCAATCACCGGCAGCGGCATCGCGCGCAGCTTGCGCACGAGCGGGTTGAAGTTTTCGTCGATCAGCGCCCCGAGATCGGTCGAGGCCCCCGGCGTGAAGTCCAGATCCGCCAGATCCTGCCCGGCGCAGAAGCCGCGGCCGGCACCGGTCAGCACAATGGCGCGCGCGCCTTGTGCCTGGGCGGTATCGAGGGCATCGCGCAACGCCGCGTGCATCTCCCGCGTGAAGCTGTTGAGCTTCTCGGGGCGGTTGAGCGTGATCGTCGCGACGTTGGCTTGCAGCGTCAGTTGAACCGTGGCGGTCATCGGTGTCTTCCTCGGGGTGTCGTGATATCGAATGAGCGGAACAGGGCTGGCGATCAGAGGCGCTCGATGGCGATCGCGATGCCCTGGCCCACGCCGATACACATCGTGCACAGCGCGTAGCGTCCGCCGGTTCGGTGCAACTGATACATCGCCGTGGTGACCAAACGCGCACCCGAGGCACCCAGCGGGTGGCCCAGCGCAATCGCCCCGCCGTTCGGGTTCACGCGGGCGTCGTCGTCGGCAACGCCGAGCTGACGCAACACCGCCAGACCCTGGCTCGCGAAGGCTTCGTTCAGTTCGATCACATCGAACTGATCCAGCGTCATGTTCAATTGGCGCAGCAGCTTGAGCGTGGCCGGGGCCGGGCCAATGCCCATGATGCGGGGGGGCACGCCGGCGGTCGCCATGCCGAGCACGCGCGCGCGGGGCGTGAGGCCGTGCAGCTTGGCGGCGCTCTCGCTCGCGAGCAACAGCGCGCATGCGCCGTCGTTCACGCCGGAGGCATTGCCCGCGGTCACGGTGCCGTCCGCACGGACCACGCCCTTGAGCTTGGCCAGCGCTTCGAGGCTCGTGGCGCGCGGATGCTCGTCACGGTCGACGACGATCGGATCGCCCTTCTTTTGCGCGATCGAGACCGGTGTGATTTCCTGCGCGAGCGTGCCGTCGGCCTGCGCGCGCGCCGCCTTCTCCTGGCTGCGCACGGCGAAGCGGTCCTGATCTTCGCGGCCGATCTTGAAGTCGTCGGCGACGTTTTCGGCCGTCTCCGGCATCGAATCCACGCCGTACTGCGCCTTCATCAGCGGGTTGATGAAACGCCAGCCGATGGTCGTGTCGAAGATGGCGGCCTGGCGCGAAAACGCACTGTCGGCCTTGCCCATTACAAATGGCGCGCGGGTCATCGATTCGACGCCGCCGGCGATCATCAGTCCGGCTTCGCCCGCCTTGATGGCGCGTGCGGCCGTGCCGATGGCGTCCATGCCCGAGCCGCACAGGCGATTGAGCGTGGCGCCCGGCACGTCGATCGGCAACTCGGCGAGCAGCGATGCCATGCGGGCCACGTTACGGTTGTCTTCGCCGGCCTGATTGGCGCAACCGTAGATGACATCGTCGATCAGGGTCCAGTCGACGTTCGGATTGCGCGCCATGAGCGCCTTGAGGGGAACCGCGCCGAGGTTGTCGGCGCGTACGTCCTTCAGGGCACCGCCGTAGCGGCCGATGGGGGTGCGGATCGCGTCGCAGATGAAAGCTTCGGTCATGATCGTTCGTTCCTGTCTTGACTTGGGGCGGGGCTTGCAAGGCGTGTCCGGCGGCGCGCGCAGCGCAAGGCTTCCCGTTCCCTTCTCTATATATAGATGTATCGGAGGCTCAGGCAGCGCCGGCGTCGGACTTGGCCGGCACATGGTGGCGGCTTTGCACGACACGGAAGCGATTCGCGACGAAGGCGGCGTCGGCCAGGCTCGCGTTGGCGGCCGGGTTGCCGCCCGTGCCGTGGTAATCCGAGTAGGCTGCGGATTGGTTCACGAACACGCCGCCCGTCAGGTTGAGCGACAGGGCCACGCGCCCTTCGATGGCGGCGTCGAGCGCCTGGGCCTCGCCCTCGGCGGACGTCGTATACGCCGACAGTGTGAGTGCGCCATGGTCGGCGGCGGTGCGTCCGGCCAGGGCGAACGCCTGGGCGCTGTTGTCCACGGCGATCACAAAGGCGATCGGGCCAAACCATTCGCGCGTGTAGGTGGCGTCGTCGGCCACGTCGAGCGCGACGATCAGCGGCGTGCGCACGCGGGCGTCGGCGAAGGCCGGGTGCTGGAGTGTCTGGCTGTCGAGCACGACGCGGCCGACCTTGCGGGCGTCGTCGATGCGAGCCAGCACGCCTTCGTTCTGAATCGCGCCGAGCAGCTCAACGGCCTTGGCCGGGTCGCTGCACGTCTTCTGCACGCTGCCCGCGATGGCGGCGACCACTTCCTCGAACGACACCTTGCCGTCGGGCGTCTGGATGCCGTCGCGCGGAATGTAGATGTTCTGGGGCGCGGTGCACATCTGGCCCGAGTACAAGGCCAGCGAGAAGCCAATGTTGCGGGCCATGCCCTTCAGGTCGTCCGTCGAATCGATCACGATCTGGTTCACGCCGGCCTTCTCGGTGTAGACCTGCGCCTGACGCGCGTGGGTCTCCAGCCAGTCGCCGTTGGCGGTGCTGCCCGTGAAGTCGATCACGCGCACTTCACCGCGCGTGGCCAGTTGCTGGACGATGGCGCCGTCGTTCGGGTTGGTGGCTGCGAGCGTCACGACATCCGGATCGAAACCGGCGTCGCGCAGGACCTCACGCGCGATCTTCACCGTGATGGCGAGCGGCAGGATCGCGCCCGGATGCGGCTTGACGATCACGGCGTTGCCGGTGGCGAGGCTGGCGAACAGGCCCGGATAACCGTTCCACGTCGGGAACGTGCAGCAGCCGAGCACCAGCGCCACGCCGCGCGGCACGACCGTATAGCGCTTTTCCATGGCGAGCGGCGGGTTCTTGCCCTGCGGCTTTTCCCAATAGGCGCCCGCCGGGATGCGGCGCAGTTCGTCCCATGCGTAGGCCACGGCTTCGAGGCCGCGGTCTTGCGCGTGCGGGCCGCCGGCCTGGAAGGCCATCATGAACGCTTGGCCCGTCGTGTGCATCACGGCATTGGCGATTTCAAAGCTGCGCGCGTTCAGGCGGTTGAGAATTTCCAGCGATACGCCGACCCAGGCGTCCGGGGTGGCGGCGCGCCATGCCTTGTGGGCGTCGCTCACGCGGGCGAGCAGGGCGTCGATCTCGAAACCGGGATATGTCGTGCCGAGCGCGAAGCCGAACGGGGAGACCTCCTGGCCGACGCTACCCGTGCTGCCGCGCTGTTCCAACGGGAAGGCGGCATTCAGATACTGTTTGAAAGCGGCTTCGCCGTCGGCGGCGGCCGTCTCGCCATAAGCACGCGGACTCGGCATTTCCGTAAACGGGCTCCAGTAACCACGCGTGGCGATGGCCTGAAGGGCGCGCTCGAGAGTCTCTTGGTGTTTGGCGAAGAGGGGATGAGTCATGGTTGTGGATCTGTCCGTGTCGGGATGCGGCTGGCGGATTCGCTGTCTGCCGACGGGCGGCAAGACGCAGGTGACGGCACCGGGTCGTCGTCGATCGCTTTCATCGACATTAATTAACCGACCGGTTGGTTTGTTAATATAGCACCAAATCTTCCGGGCGTGGCACACGATGATGCCGGGTTTTCCCCAACGGCTTTGGTGGCGTCCCGAGAGTTGAGCTTAGGCGGTGGCGATGACGGTGATGAGGCTGTGCCCCGGCTGTCGTGGCGGTGACTCGGCGCGGAGCGCGGGTCGTCTGCTTGGCGGAACGCCAGGTGCGTGGCCAGGGGATCGATGGCATCATGTCTAACCACTGCAGTCGACGCCTGGCGGGTCTTGTTACCCCTGCTCGCCGTGTGCGCCGCAGCGCTGTTGCGAACCAACGGTGTGTCCATCGCCTGATGCCTGTTTCCGGTGACTGCCAGGGTATCGATCTCCTGAGTGCGCCGGCCCCCGAAACAAAAGACGAGACTTTGACTGGAGGAAGAAGAGGATGACGTACGAGAATATTCTGGTGGAAACGCGCGGCCGCGTCGGCCTGATCACGCTGAATCGTCCGAAAGCGCTCAACGCGCTGAACGATGCGCTGATGGACGAACTGGGCACCGCGCTCACAGCGTTCGATGCCGACGAAGCCATCGGCTGCATGGTGATTACCGGTAGCGAGAAGGCGTTCGCTGCGGGCGCCGACATCGGCATGATGTCGAAATACACCTTCGCGGATGTATTCAAAGGAGACTACATCACGCGCAACTGGGAAACGGTGCGCCGCATTCGCAAGCCGGTCATCGCGGCCGTGTCGGGTTTCGCGCTCGGCGGCGGCTGTGAACTGGCGATGATGTGCGATTTCATCATCGCTGCCGAGAATGCCAAGTTCGGCCAGCCGGAAATCAAGCTTGGCGTGATCCCGGGCGCCGGCGGCACGCAGCGTCTGACTCGCGCCGTGTCGAAAGCCAAGGCCATGGACATGTGCCTGACCGCGCGTTTCATGGACGCCACCGAGGCCGAGCGCGCTGGGCTGGTATCGCGCGTGGTACCGCTCGAGACGCTGCTCGACGAGGCGATCGGCGCGGCCAACACCATCTGCGAATATTCATTGCCGGTCGTGATGGCGGCGAAGGAAGCCGTCAACCGCGCATTCGAGTCAACGCTCGACGAAGGCGTGCAGTTCGAGCGCCGGATGTTCCATTCGCTGTTCGCGCTTGAGGATCAGAAGGAAGGCATGGCCGCGTTTGTCGAGAAGCGCAAACCGGTTTTCAAACATCGCTGATTCTGGCGTGCTGTACCGTGACGACCTCCTGCGGGGAGGTCGTCCTATGATAGGCTGCCGGTTTTTTCAGCAAGGGACAAAACGATGTCGATCAACCGACGCACATTTGCGCTGGCCTTAGTCGTGGCCTCGGGGCTGCTGTTGGGTGCCTGCGGGAAGAAGGAGGAATCGGCGGCGGGCCGGTCGGCGGGAGCGGACGGCGCGCAGACGGTGTACGTCGTCGGCACGGATGCCGCCTACGCGCCATTCGAATTCGAAACCGATACCCGGCAGATTGCCGGCTTCGACATCGATGTGATGAAGGCGGTCGCGGACAAGGCGGGCATCTCCGTGCGTTTCGTCAATACGCCGTTCGAGGGCATCTTCAATTCGTTGGTTCAGGGCGATAGGGACATTCTGATTTCGGCGATCACGATCACCGACGAGCGTCGTAAGCAGATGGATTTCTCGGCGCCTTACTTCGAGGCGTCGCAGTTGATTGCCGTGCCGCTGAACTCGACCGTGCAGAAATTCGACGATCTGAAGTCCCTCAAGGTGGGCGTGCAGACGGCCACCACGGGCGACGAGGTGGTGCAGAAGCTCATGGGCAAGAACAATCCGTCGGTCAAACGCTTTGAAGGCACGCCGCTCGCCATGAAGGAGCTGGAGGCCGGCGGTGTCGACGCGGTGGTGGCGGACAACGGCGTCGTGGTGAACTTTGTTGCCAACAACCCGGATGCCAAGCTGCGTACGGTCTCCGATAGCAGCTTTCCCAAGGAGTATTACGGGATCGCAGTACGCAAGGGGGATGCCGAGTTGCTGGGCAAGATCAACAAGGGGATCGAGGCGATCAAGGCGGACGGGACATATGACGCCATCTTCGCGCGCTACTTCGGCAAGAAGTCCTGAGGTCTGTCATACCAAGGCATTTGCGGGCGCCGTGATCATTTAAAGAAACCCCGTCACGTATCGTGACGGGGTTTTTTCATGGGTTTTCAAATTATTTTCACAAA
>NZ_KB290512.1:0-12822 GCF_000282835.1 Pandoraea sp. B-6
GCAAGGGGTTTTTGCTTTTCCGCAGCGATAATGCCCAGCTCTGGCGCGGCTGCGCGGCTCGATGACATGGTCGTGTCGACAGCGATAACGCCCAGCGCCGGAGCGCCTGCATGGCTTGATGCCATGGTCGTGTCCACGTCGGTAATGCCCAGCGCCGGCGTGGCTGCGTTGGCTCGATGCCAAGGTCGTGTCCACGGCGATAATGCCCAGCACCGGAACGCCCGCGTGGCTCGATGCCCAGGTCGTGACGGGGCAGCTTGATCTGGCTGACATTCCCATGACCAATCCACCAATCCACCATTTCGGAACCAGTTCGCCGGACGGTCTTCGGTGGATGCCGTTGCCGAAATGGGGCGCCTCGACTGTCCCAATGCGCTGGGTGATCGAACAGCGTTATCGCCCGCGCATGGCCTCGCGCGACTGACGTATCAGGACGCTGGACCACCCGCAGACGCCAAGGTGCCGTCTCACTTAGATATGCCAACCGCGCCAGTCATCACACGCGCGTCCTCGCAACGAGCATGACAACCGATAGACAGTGACGTCGTTGAGGCGGGGCGCCTTCACACGCGCGTGCCGCGCGTCGTCGCAACGAGTACGACAACCAATGAGCGATACGTGCGCCGTTGAAGCGTGCGCCTTCACACGCCCCGTGCCGCGCGTCATCGCAACGAGCACGACAACCAATGGGCGATGCGCACGCCATCGAGGCGGGAGCCTTCCGGCGTGTCGCTGCCAAGCATCGTCACGATCACGGGACGCCGTTTGTGCACAAGCACGCGCATCACCATGTTATGCCCCGATTCGTTAATGAAGCCGGTCTTCTGGACGCTTGCATCCACTTTCCCGTAGCGCACCAGACGGTTCGTATTGACGTACTGCAACTGTCCCTTGCCCGTATTCACCCGTTGCTGATGATCAATCGAATAGCGACGGATCAGCGGATACGCGTTCGACGCCCGTACCAGACGCGCCAGTTCGCGCGCCGTCGATACATTGTTCGGTGATAGCCCGGTCGAGTTCGCGAAACGCGTGTTGGGCATGTTCAAGGCGCGTGCCTTGCGATTCATGGCGGAGATGAAGGCTGGACGTCCACCCGGATAGTCGCGGCTCAATGCGGCAGCAGCACGGTTTTCCGACGCCATCAACGAGATGTGGAGCATGTCGGCGCGCGAAAGCGTCGAGCCTACCGCCAGACGTGAATGGCTGAACTTGAGCGTATCGAGATCCGCATTCGTGACCGTGAGGGGGGCACGCATGGCCGGTCCACTATCGAGCCAGACGACTGCCGTCATCAGCTTCGACAGCGAGGCGATCGGGCGCACTTGATTGGCGTTGAGGGAGAAGAGCGGCGTTTTGGTATTCTCGTCGACAATATAAACGGCGCGCGAGAAAAGCCGCTTGCGTGATGCCGGCGTGAAGCCGCACCGTGCGAGCAGGCGTGGTTTGGCAGCAGTGTGCACGCGCGCGGTCGCGTTCGTTACCGCGCCAGCAGTGCGCACCGCTCCCGCTGCTCTCGACACTTTCGGCGTCGCATGCTGCCGCGTAGCATTAGCCCGATGCTTCACCGTCGTCTGCGCCCGACGCGCAGGTTTCGCCGCTTTACGGCCTGCATGGGTCTTTGCCCGATGATGTGCCGATCGATGGTGCGGCGCACGCGCAGCCGTTGCTTTCCGACGCGCGGGCTTCGACGTCGTCTTTGCTGCCATCTTTTTGTGCTTCGCCGGTTGGAGGTGGCGCTTGCCATGACCCGAATGATGGCTGGTCACCGCGAGCGCATCGCTGACTGGCATCCCGGCAACGAGCAGCGTCAAGCCAAAGAGCGCCAGGCGAGCGAGCGCGACGATGCGTGGCGTCAGACGAGGGAACCGGGAGAGACGAGGGCGGCGAGGGAGGCGACGAAGACGAGGCAACGACGAGCTAAACAATGGGTACCACAGGGCAGACATCTTCACGCGGTTCCATAGTCAGAAGATACGGTCGACATGTGCACACAACAAGGCAACTCGCGGCAGCAGCCACCGCACGCGATGCAGGCGAAATACACGGGAAACCTGTTGGACGTTACGCGCGCGAGGAGTTCCTGAGCGTTCAAACGACGCATTACAAAATGTTACAAATGTCTAACTCTCGGGGTACGAAGACGCTGCGACACACACGTTCGCAGACGGCATCCATAAAAAATGGGGCCGCGCGCGCGGCCCCATCAATTCCTTCGATCCCAATGTCGTTTGGATCACACGCCCTCAATCAATAACCGAGCGCGAGTCCCGTGTTGCGACGCGGATCGTTCGCGCCATAGTAGCGGTTCTTCCCGATCGGTTTGCCGCCCAGCGACGGCGCGCCCACGAGAATGGCGGCGACGTGGTTCGCCGGTTGCGGGCCGGCAAACTTCTGACCCCAACTTTCGAGGATTTTCTGCGTGTCGGGGCTCAGGGCGAACCGCTCGATGTTGGTCGCCTCCGGCATCCACTGCTGGTGGAAGCGCGGGGCGTCCACGGCTTCTTGCAGATTCATGCCGTAGTCGATGACGTTGAGCATCGTGAGCAGGGTGGCCGTGATGATGCGGCTACCGCCCGGCGTGCCAACGACCATGACCGGCTTGCCATCCTTCGTGACGATGGTCGGGCTCATCGACGACAGCGGACGACGACCCGGGCCGATGGCGTTCGCTTCGCCCTGGATCAGGCCATACAGGTTCGGCACGCCCACCTTGGCGGTGAAGTCGTCCATTTCGTCGTTGAGCATGACGCCCGTGCCGTTGGCCATCACCTTTGCGCCGAACCAGTCGTTGAGCGTGTAGGTGACCGACACCGCGTTGCCGTCGCGATCGATGATCGAGTAGTGCGTGGTGTTGCTGCCTTCATGCGGCGCCACCCCCGGCTTGATCTCCTGTGAGATACCCGCCTTCTGCGGGTTGATGGCCGCGCGAATCTTGGCCGCGTATTGCTTGTCGAGCAGGTGGGCAATCGGGTTCTTCACGAAATCGGGATCGCCCAGATAGCTGTTGCGGTCGACGTACGCGTGGCGCATCGCCTCGATGGTGTAATGCACCCCCTGCGCCGAGTGATACCCCAGCTCGGTCATCGGGTAGCCTTCGAGGATATTCATGATCTCGCAGATCACCACGCCGCCCGAGCTGGGCGGCGGGGCAGAGACCACGTGATAGCCGCGATAGTCGCACTCGACCGGCGCCAGTTCGCGCGTCTTGTACTGATCGAGATCGGCCTGGGTGATGATGCCGCCCCCCGCCTTCATCGACGCCACCAGCTTGTTGGCGACCTCTCCCTTGTAGAAACCGTCGGTACCCTTCGCGCTGATCAGCTTCAACGTACGTGCAAGATCCTTCTGCACAAGGCGTTCGCCTGGCTGGAACGGCTGGCCCTTGTTCAGGAAGATGGCGCCCGAATTGGCGCGGTCGCTCTCGAAATTCTTGGTCGCCGTCCAAAGCATGTCGACGTCGCCCTGATCGAGCACGAAGCCCTTTTCCGCCAGCGTGACGGCGGGCGCGATCAGTTGCGCACGAGTCTTGGTGCCATACTTTTCACGGGCGTATTCCATGCCCGACACGGAGCCGGGTACGCCCACTGCCTGATAGCCCGTGGTCGAGGCACCCTTGATGACGTTGCCGTCTTTGTCGAGATACATGTTAGCCGTCGCGGCCAGCGGGGCCTTCTCGCGGAAATCGAGGAAGGTCTTGCGGCCGTCCGCAAGCTGGATCGTCATGAAACCGCCGCCGCCGAGATTCCCGGCTGCCGGATATACCACGGCGAGCGCATATCCCACGGCCACGGCCGCGTCGACGGCATTGCCACCGGCCTTGAGCACGTCCACGCCGACTTTCGACGCCAGGTGCTGGGCGGTGACCACCATGCCGTTCTCGGCACCGACCGGTGCCTGCGAGGCCGCGTGAACGTTGAACAACGCACAGCTCAGCGCTGTCGCCAAAAACGCTTTGGATAAGGTTGGATTTTTCATCGTCTTTAAATGTTCTTGTTTGAGCGAGATAGGGGGAAATTTCAACTTCGCTGGCGACGGACGCACGACCAGCAGCTCGCCCGCGCGGCGCACCTGAGGCTGGCACGGTTGCGGGGCGACGTCTCCGCTGCCTTGGTTTCGGCATGCGTAACAGTTCCGTCGACCATGGAACGTTAACGCATATCGGCTAATTAGGGAATGATGTCTCACACGTCCGCGTGACGGGCCACATTGCGAGATCGAGTGGCTCTGGACATTCCGCGGAAGTGCCCGCTTGTCATTGCCGACAAGCGCTTGTTGCTATATGGGGTCAGATGTGGATGGGCGGTCGCTGCGGGAATCGAGGCAGATCGGCAGGCGGAACCGGTTGAAACGATGAGGTTCCGCCTGGCAGCTGTTGCGCTGTCACCACGTTGTCGTGAACGCGATTTCGGAAGGATGCGACACGAGACCGCGTCGCGGCCGCAGGGCCTTCGACTAGCCGCCCTTACGGAGTTCGAGTCGGATGACGAACCCGCCGGCCACGGCCGACATGATCGCCAGCGCGTACCACGTCAGCAGATAGCTCATATGGTTGTTCGGGAACTGCACCACGGTGAGCCCGCCCACGGGGTAGTCGAGTGCCGGTGCCCGGCCGGTGACGGCTTCAGCATCGCCGCTGACGAGCGCGCGGCTTGCATCTGCGCCCGGCTTGCCGTCGGCATCGACGAAGAAGGGCGCCACGTCGGCGCTCGTTAGTCCGCGCGCGGTCGCAATGGCCGCGACGTCGCGCGAGTACCAGAGGTTCTCCGACGGCGCATTCTTGCGAAGGAATCCGCCGCCCGGCTCGGGCATGCGCAGCAGACCGGTGACGGTGACCTCACCCGCCGGGACGGCCGGCACGGATTCCTTCCAGCCCGGCGGAACAAAGCCGCGGTTGATCAGCACTTCGCCGCCATCTGCTGTGCGCAACGGCGTGAGCACCCAGAACCCGCCGCCCAGATCGGTGACGGCTTGCACGAGCGTGTCCTTGTCGAACTGGTACGTGCCGCTGAGCGAGACGTGGCGATACTCATCCGCGGCCGCGTTGACCGAGGCCCACTGGCCACGCAAGGGCGCCGGGGTGGGCGGCGCATGCACGCGCGAATTCACACGCTCGATCAGATCGAGCTTCCAGGCGCGGCGATGAAGCTGCCAGGTCCCGAGCGAGACGAAGACGCTGACCAGCACCAACGTGATAACGCCAAGGATGATCAGTCGAAGGGGAGACGGGCGGGCGGGCGCGCCGGAAGTGCGCGGGGGACGCTGTGCGCCCCCCGAGTCATGAAGTCGATTGCTGCTCAAGGGAAGTGCCGTTCAAGGGAGGTTTTTCGTATCCTGCATCATACCCGCCATCATGTTCTGGTTCAGGTGATACATCACCCATAGCGAACCCGACAGCGTGATCACGACCAGCACGATCGTGAAAATCAACGACAACAGGTTCCAGCCGCCTTCGGAGCGCCCGTTCATGTGCAGGAAGTAGATCATATGCACGACGATCTGAATGGCGCCCAGGAACAGGATCATGATCGCGGTGGTACTCGATTTCTCGAATACACCGCCCATCACGAACCAGAAGGGAATGGCGGTGAGAATGACCGACAGGATGAAGCCGGTCGCATACCCGCGCAGGGTGCTGTGCGGTCCTTCGTCGCCATGGTCGTGATCGTGATCGTGGCCGTGCCCGTCGGCATTGTGCAGGGTCGAGTCGTGGGTGCTCACGGCAGCACTCCCATCAGATAGACAAACGTGAAGACGCCGATCCACACCACGTCGAGAAAGTGCCAGAACATTGACAGGCACATGAGCCGGCGGCGGTTGGGCGCGGTGAGGCCATGCTTGCCGACCTGCACCATCAGGGTGATGAGCCAGACGATGCCGAACGTGACGTGCAGCCCGTGGGTGCTCACCAGCGTGAAGAACGAAGACAGGAACGCGCTGCGCCAGGGCCCCGCTCCCTCGTGAATGAGGTTCGCGAACTCGTAGAGTTCCAGCGAGAGAAACGCCGCACCGAGAACGCCGGTGACCGCGAGCCAGACGAGCACCGCGCCCTGGCGTCGCCGCTGCATCTCGATCATCGCAAAGCCATAGGTGATCGACGAGAGCAGCAGGAAGGTCGTATTCACCGCCACGAGCGGCAGTTCGAACAACTCCGCACCGGTCGGCCCGCCTGCGTAGTTGCGCCCGAGTACGCCATACGCCGCAAACAGGCAGGCGAAGACGAGACAGTCGCTCATCAGGTAGACCCAGAAGCCGAGCAGCGTCCCGTTGGGCGGGTGGTAGTCGCTCGTCATCATGAACTTCAACTCGCCGTCGTGCGGCGCGCTGGGCGTGTGGGCCCCGAGCGGGGCGCCACCGGCCGGGAAGGGTGCCGTCGTATCAGACATGCTGCGCGAGCAGGCGCGTGCGCGCTGCCTCCGTTTGTTCGACCTGATCGGCCGGGATGTAGTACTCGCGGTGGTAGTTGAACGTGTGGCCGATGGCGGTCGCCAGCAGCGCCACGAACGCCACGATCACCACCAGCCACATGTGCCAGATGAGCCCGAAGCCGCATACCGTCGCAAGCCCCGCGAGGATGATGCCCGCGCCCGTGTTCTTCGGCATGTGGATCGGAATGAAGTCGTGCTCCGGACGCTTGAAGCCGTGCTGCTTCATCTGCCACCAGGCGTCGTTGTCGTGAATGATCGGCGTGAAGGCGAAGTTGTAGGCCGGCGGGGGGGACGACGTCGACCATTCCAGTGTGCGGCCATTCCACGGGTCGCCCGTGTCGTCGCGCAGTTGCTCGCGGCGGATGAAGCTCACGACGAGCTGGACGATGAAGCATCCAATGCCGATGGCGATGAGCAGTGCCCCCACGGCGGCGATCTGGAACCAGATTTGCAGCGACATGTCGTCGAAGTGGCTCACGCGACGGGTCACGCCCATCAGGCCCAGCAGGTACAGCGGCATGAAGGCGACGTAGAAGCCGATGAACCAGAACCAGAACGAGCACTTGCCCCAGAACGGATCGAGCCGGTAGCCGAAGGCCTTGGGGAACCAGTAGGTGATTGCCGCCATGACCCCGAAGATCACGCCGCCGATGATCACGTTGTGGAAGTGAGCGATCAGGAACAGGCCGTTATGCAGCGAGAAGTCGGCCGGCGGCACGGCGAGCAGCACGCCGGTCATGCCGCCGATGACGAACGTCACCATGAAGCCGACCGTCCACAGCATCGGCACTTCGAAGTGGATGCGCCCGCGATACATGGTGAACAGCCAGTTGAAAATCTTCGCGCCGGTCGGTATCGAGATGATCATCGTCGTGATGCCGAAAAACGAGTTCACACTCGCGCCGGAGCCCATCGTGAAGAAATGGTGCAGCCACACGAGGTACGACAGCACCGTAATCACGACCGTCGCATAGACCATCGACGCATAGCCGAACAAGCGCTTGCCGGAGAAGGTGGCGACCACCTCGGAGAACACGCCGAACACGGGCAGCACGAGAATGTAGACCTCGGGGTGGCCCCAGATCCAGATCAGGTTCACGTACATCATGGCGTTGCCGCCGAGATCGTTCGTGAAGAAGTTGGTGCCGGCGTAGCGATCCAGCGCCAGCAGGGCGAGCACGGCAGTCAGCACCGGGAAGGCAGCCACGATCAGCACATTCGTGCACAGCGATGTCCATGTGAAGACCGGCATGCGCATCATCGTCATGCCGGGGGCGCGCATCTTCACGATGGTCACGAGCAGATTGATCCCCGAGAGCAGGGTGCCGATCCCGGCGATCTGCAGTGCCCAGATGTAGTAATCGACCCCGACGTTAGGGCTCTGCAGGATGCCCGATAACGGCGGATAAGCCAGCCACCCAGTGCCTGCGAATTCGCCGACGAAGAGCGAAAGCATTACGAGCATGGCCCCGCTCGTCGTCATCCAGAAGCTGAAGTTGTTGAGGAACGGGAACGCCACGTCGCGCGCGCCGATCTGCAGCGGCACCACGAAGTTCATGAGGCCAGTCACCAGCGGCATTGCCACGAAGAAGATCATGATCACGCCGTGCGCGGTGAAGATCTGATCGTAGTGGTGCGGCGGCAGATACCCCATGTTGTCGCCAAACGAGATCGCCTGCTGCATGCGCATCATCGCGGCGTCGGCAAAGCCGCGCAGCAGCATGACGATGCCCAGGATCACATACATGATGCCGATCTTCTTGTGATCGATGCTCGTGAACCACTCGCGCCACAAATACCCCCACAGCTTGAAGTAGGTGATGGCGCCCAGTACGACGATGCCTCCGAACGCTACCCCGGCAAAGGTCGCAACGAGAATCGGTTCGTGGTACGGGATCGCCTCGAGCGTGAGGCGGCCGAAGATCAACTTGACGATGTCCATAAGCTCGAGCCTGGGATCAATCGCGCACAAGGCGCATCATTGTCGACGGTTGGGCGCGGTATGCGTCACTGCGTAAGTCTCTCGCCGGGGGCGTGCCGAGTGTCGGACGCGAACTGCACGGTGTTTTGCGCCGTGCACATCGCGTCGGCGAGCAACGACTCGGACGTGCCTGTGCGCGCCCGGCTGGCGCGCGGATGATTGGGCTGATCCATCATGTCCTTCAGACAGGTCTGCCCGGGTTGCACGCAGCGGTTCAGAATCGCGTCATAAAGATTGGGCGCCACATCGCCGTAGTAGTGGACGGGCACCCATTCGCTCGGCTGGGAGAGGGCCTCGTACTTGTCGCGCGTGAGGTTGTCGCCGCGCGCCTTGACCTGTTTGACCCACGCGTCGAAACCGTCTGCCGACAGTCCGTGAAATTTGAAGCGCATGCCCGAGAAGCCCGCGCCGCTGAAGTTCGCCGAGAAGCCGTCATAGATCCCGGGCTTGTTGATGACCGCATGCAGCTTCGTTTCCATGCCCGGCATCGCGTAGATCTGTCCGGCCAGGGCGGGCACGAAGAACGAATTCATCATCGTCGTCGATGTGATTTCGAATCGGATCGGCCGATCGACGGGGGCGGCCAGTTCGTTGACGGTCGCAATGCCCAGATCGGGATAGAAGAACAACCACTTCCAGTCCATGGCGACCACTTGCACCGTGAGGGGGCGCGTGTCGGGGGGGATCTCGCGTTTGGCGTCGATGCGCTCAAGCGGCCGGTAGGGGTCCAGCTTGTGCGTGCTGACCCAGGTGAGCGCGCCCAACGCGATGATGATCAGCAGCGGCGCGGCCCAGATCAGCAGTTCGAGCAGCGTCGAGTGATCCCATTCGGGCGTGTAAATGGCACGCTTGTTCGACGCTCGGTAACGCCATGCGAAGACCAGTGTCAGCACGATCACCGGAACGATGATCAGCAACATCAGGACAGTGGAAATGATGATGATGTCCCGCTGCCTTACCGCAAGATCGCCCGAGGGCGACATCAATACGGTATTGCAACCGGACAGCAACGCGGTGGCGGGGAGCAAAAATACCCCGCGAAGGCACTTGGGGGAAGTCATGCTGCGATCGATGGAACCGTAGCCGTAGACCGGGTTCATCATGGACTCCCCTCCATGATGCGGCAATTTAGGGTAAACCCTATGGCGTCGATTCGCGATACCTGCGATGCTCTTCTGGCACGAGTGTCATGGTCATCCCGATCCGCAAGGGGGTCCGATAATGTCAAGCAGTGCTCATCAATCGCCGACGCCGCCCGGCGTGACTGCCGCATCGACAGCGCACGATCACGGGAGCAAGTCGCGCATTGCGCCCGAGGAAATCGCGGTCGGCGTGGTGGTCGGACGCACCTCCGAGTACTTCGACTTCTTCGTGTTCGGCATTGCCGCCGTCCTCGTCTTCCCCCATGTTTTCTTCCCGTTCGCTGACAGCCTGCATGGCTTGTTGTACGCGTTCGCGATCTTCTCGCTCGCGTTTATTTCGCGCCCGTTCGGTACCGCGCTGTTCATGAACGCGCAGCGCCGCTGGGGGCGCAGCGTCAAGCTCACCGCCGCGCTGTTCGTGCTCGGCACGGCGACAGCCGGCATGGCGTTCCTGCCGGGCTATGCGGTACTGGGGGACCGCGCCATCTGGCTGCTCGCGTTCTTCCGGCTCGTGCAGGGCATCGGCTTCGGCGGTTCGTGGGATGGGCTGCCGTCGCTGCTCGCGATGAACGCCCCACCTCAGCGGCGCGGCTGGTATTCGATGATGGGGCAACTGGGCGCGCCGATCGGTTTCATCATCGCGGCCTCGCTGTTCCTGTTCCTGCACTCGAGCCTTGAGTCCGACGACTTCCTAACGTGGGGGTGGCGTTATCCGTTCTATGTGGCGTTCGCCGTGAACGTGGTCGCGCTGTTTGCCCGGCTGCGTCTGGTGGTGACGCACGAATATACGGAGATGCTCGAAGAGGGCCAACTGGAGCCGATCAGCACGCGCGAGATGGTGCGCTCGCAGGGATACAACATCTTTCTCGGCGCCTTCGCCGCACTCGCAAGCTATGCGCTCTTTCACCTGGTGACGGTGTTCCCGCTGTCGTGGATCGCGCTGAAAAACAGCCAGGATCTGAACAATGTGCTGATCGTGCAACTGTGCGGCGCGGCGATCGCCATCGTGTGCACGGTCATTTCCGGGCGCATTGCCGACCGCATCGGCCGACGCACCACGCTGGGCCTCTTCGCCATCTTTATCGGCATATTCGCACTCTTCGCGCCGTTCCTGATGGGCGGCGGCTCGACGCAGCAAGACATTTTCATCCTGGTCGGCTTCGCCCTGCTCGGATTGTCGTACGGGCAGGCGGCGGGCACGGTGACGTCGAACTTCGAGCAACGCTTCCGTTACACCGGGGCGGCGCTGACGACCGACTTCGCGTGGCTGTTCGGCGCGGCCTTCGCACCGCTCGTGGCACTGGGATTGTCGTCCGAGTTCGGGCTGATCGCAGTGAGCGCCTATCTGCTCTCCGGTACTGTCTGCACGCTGCTGGCACTGCGCATCAACAAGGCCTTCGAGACGCGCGATTGATCGCATGCGCGGCAACCGGCTTCTCATTTTCGGTCACGGCGCGACAGTGTTCGCGCCGTTTTTCCCTCGTCGCAGCATCCACTCACACGTCGTGCAACATGCCGGCGATGGCGGCCGTGATGTCGTGCGTGCGTGAGTCATGCTCACGATGAATCATGCCGACCGTGCGCAGCAAGGGCGGCTCGGCAATCGGCACGATGCGCAACAACGGGTCGGACTGCCAATCGCCGCGATGCAGTTGCGGCAGCACCGATACGCCGACGTTCTTGCGCACGAGCGCGACGATCGTCTCGATGGAGTTCAGCTCCAGGTATTCGGTCACGCCGAGCTTCGCCGCGCGTAACGCCTGCTCCACCACCATGCCGGTGCGAACGCGCCGGTCGAAGCGCAAAAACGCGTGCTCGTCCAGAATGCGCTGCGGGTCGGGTTCGGTGACGTCGCGATTCACGACCATGACCATCGGCTCGGTATAGAGGGGCGTCCACACCAGGCCGTCGACGCGCGCATCGTCGGCGCGCGCGACCACGGCGGCGATGTCGACCTCGCCCTGCTCGACGAGATCGGTCAGTTCGTCCGAGCGCGCCGACGTGAGCCGCACATCGAGCCGTGGGTGCGCGGTCTTGAGTTCCGCGACAGCCATCGACAGTGCGCCAATGACCGACACCACGGCGCCGATGGTGACCGGGCCCTGCATGGTGCCGGCGGAGGTGGCGCTCAGCTCGGCGGTGAGCGCCAGGATCTGCTCGACGCGCGGAAACAAGTCGCGTCCCTGACGCGTGAGCGTGATCTGCCGGCCGCGCCGATCGAACAGCCGCTGACCGACGGCATCTTCGAGACCGCGCATTTGCAGGCTGACGGCCGCCTGCGTCAGGGCGGCACGCTCGGCGGCCGCCGCAAACGAGCCGGTTTGTGCCACCAGCCGGAACGTCTTCAACATGCGCAACGTAAGCATCGAGAGGTTAAAAATAATTTACGTTTGAAAAAGAAATATTAATATTTCTTTTGCGTGCGTGGAAGACATAATCGTGTCACGCACATCCCTCGCGACCGACTTTCCGGAACCGGGGCAAGACGATTGATGACCCCTACAACGCGCCCATGACCATGCCCGCAGACGCTGGGCCGGTGCTTGATGTCACCGGACTGTCGCTGAAGTTTTCCAAAGCGCCCGACTCGCCGAATCTGATCGATGGCGTCTCGTTTGCCGTGTATCCCGGCAAGACGCTGTGCATCGTCGGCGAATCGGGATGCGGCAAGAGCGTGACGTCGCTCGCCCTCATGGGGTTGTTGCCGAGTCCGCCCGCCAATGTCGTGGCGGGGCGCGCGATGTTCGAAGGTCGGGATCTGCTGACGTTGGGGGAGCGCGACTTTGCCGACCTGCGCGGCAATCGTCTCGCGATGATCTTCCAGGAGCCGATGACCTCGCTGAACCCGTCGTTCACCATCGGTCATCAGATCGAGGAGGGCATTCGGCGCCATCGCGGTCTGGATCGCCGCGCCGCGCGCGCCGAGGCGCTCGAAATGCTCAAGCGGGTGCGCATCCCCGCACCGGAGACACGGCTCGACAACTATCCGCACGAACTGTCCGGCGGCATGCGTCAGCGCGTAATGATTGCGATGGCGCTTGCCAACCGGCCCGCGCTGCTGATTGCCGACGAACCGACCACCGCGCTCGACGTGACGATTCAGGCGCAGGTACTCACGCTCATTCAAACCTTGCAGCGCGAAACCGGCACCGCCGTCGTGCTCATCACGCACGACCTGGGCGTGGTCGCCGAAGTCGCCGACGATGTCGCGGTGATGTACGCGGGGCGAATCGTCGAATACGGCTCGGGGGACGAGATCTTCGATGATCCG
>NZ_KB290512.1:12832-37791 GCF_000282835.1 Pandoraea sp. B-6
TGAACGAGATCTTCGATGATCCGCAGCATCCCTACACCATCGGTCTGATGGGGGCGATTCCGTCGATTGGCAAACGCGAGGGCACGCTCGCGACCATCCGTGGCGCGGTGCCTTCACCGGAACGCATGCCTGCCGGTTGCCGTTTTGCGCCGCGCTGTCCGTTTGCCGAAGCCCGCTGCACGCAGGAAGCCCCTGTCGAGCGTACGTTGTCCGGCAAGCATCGCGTGGCCTGCTGGCTGGCACCGGTGGAGGCCCTGACACCGCCCGCATTCCCGATGGAAGAGGTTGCCGTATGAACGCCCCCGCCCCTGTGCACCCGCTGTTGGACGTGCGCGACCTGACCAAGCACTTCGGCGGTCATCGCGTCGGCTTCTCTCGTGCGCCCACGGTGTATGCGGTCAACGGCGTGTCATTTTCCGTGCAGGCCGGAGAGACGTTCGCGATTGTGGGCGAATCCGGTTGCGGAAAATCCACGCTGGGGCGGCTGTTGTTGCGCTTGCTCGATGCCACGCGCGGCGAAGTGCGCTATCAGGGCGAGGACATCATGACGTTGGGTGCGAGCGCCATGCGGCGTCTTCGGCGCGAACTTCAGATCATCTTCCAGGACCCGTTCGCGTCGCTCAATCCGAGCATGACCGTGGGGGGACTGATCGGCGAACCGATCGCGTTGCACGGCCTCGCCCGTGGGCGTGCCCGGGACGAACGCGTGGCCGAACTGCTGCGCACCGTCGGCCTGCAACCCGATTACGCACAACGCTTTCCGCATGAGTTCTCCGGCGGTCAGCGACAGCGCATCGGCATTGCGCGAGCCTTGGCGGGGGAGCCTCGGGTGATCGTTGGCGGGGAGCCGGTCTCGGCGCTCGACGTTTCCGTGCAAGCCCAGGTCATCAATCTGCTCGAACGCCTCAAGCACGACTTCGGACTGACGCTCATCATGGTCGCCCACGATCTGGCGGTGATTCGCCACATGAGTGATCGCGTGGCGGTGATGTACCTCGGGGAGATTGTCGAGCTGGCCAGCGCGGACGCGCTCTTCGACACGCCGCTGCACCCATACACGCAGGCGCTTCTGCAAGCAATCCCGGCGAGCGATCCGCACCTGCGGCGCGAACGCGCGCCACTCGGCGGCGAATTGCCCAGCCCGACCGCGCCGCCGCCCGGGTGCCGCTTCCATCCGCGTTGCCCGCATGCGCGCGCCGCGTGTCGCGAGCACAAGCCGGTCGACGAAACGCTGCCCGACGGTCGGCAAGTCGCCTGTCATTTCTGGCGCGAGATTCAGAACGCTGGGGCCAGTCCGGCGCGCGCCGCGGCGCCGAGCGATGCGCTGAGCGCGCGACTTGCGCTGTATCGTGCGCGCCAAGCTCAGGCCGATGCGGCCGTCGGCAGATAACAACACTTTCTCCCCACTCACATCCACAAGGGATCTCACGCATGCGTAAAGTTCTGCTCGATCTTGTACTGGCGGCGTCGTTGACGACCGGCGCAGCCGCCGCGATGGCGCAATCGACGCTTCGCATCGGCTTGCAGGAGGACATCGGCTCCCTCGATCCCGCGCGCAGTTCGCAGGTCGTCGACCGCATGGTGCTGCGCTCGCTGTGCAGCTCGCTGGTCGACATCAGTACCGATCTGAAGTTCGTGCCGATGCTCGCCACCTCGTGGAGTGTGAGTGCCGACGGCAAGACGTGGACATTCAAGCTGCGCCAGGGCGTGAAGTTCCACGACGACGAACCGTTCAACGCCCGCGCCGTCAAGGCGAATCTGGACCGCGCGCGCAGCCTGCCCGCGAGCAATCGCAAGAGCGAGCTGTCGTCGATCGATCATGTCGACGCCGTGGACGACAGCACCGTCAACATCGTGCTCAAAGCGCCGGATTCCGCGCTGCTCGCCACGCTGTCCGATCGCGCGGGCATGATGCTCGCGCCCAAGACCCTGAGCGACGATGCCGCCGTGCAGTCCCACCCCGTGTGCTCCGGCCCGTACAAGTTCGTGCAGCGTGTACAGAACGATCGTGTGGTGCTGGAGAAATTCCCGGGCTACTGGGAAGCGGACAAGTATCCGATCCAGAAGGTCGTTTTCCTGCCGATTCCCGACACCACGGTGCGCCTGGCCAACGTGCGCTCGGGATCGCTCGACATGCTTGAACGCCTCGCGCCGTCGGATGTGGCCTCGGTCAAGCGCGATGCGAACCTGAAGTTCGTCTCCATCGACGGGTTGGGTTACTACGGCCTGACGTTCAATGTGGCGGCGAACGCGCCCAAGGCATTGCGCGACAAGCGCGTGCGTCAGGCGTTCGATCTGGCCATCGATCGCGACGCCATCAACAAGGTGATCGGCGGCGGTATCTTCACCCCGGCCAATCAGGCATTGCCGCGCACGGGACAGTACTACGACGCGTCGATCAAGACGACCAAGCGCGACGTTGCCAAGGCAAAAGCGTTGCTGAAAGCGGCGGGCTTCGAGAAGGTCGACGTGACGCTGAGCTTCGGCAACAACACGGTCTCCAATCAGATGGCGCAGATGCTGCAGGCGATGCTCGCCGAGGCGGGCATTCAACTGAAATTGCGGCCGATGGATTACGCGGCGGCGCTCGACGCCGCCCATCGCGGCGACTTCGACGTGCTCTACAACGGCTGGTCGGGACGCGTGGATCCGGACGGTAACCTGCATCAGTTCGTCACGTGCAAGGGCAACCTGAACTACGGGCAGTACTGCAATGCCGATGTCGACAAGCTGCTCAACGAGGCGCGCGTGAAATCCAGCGTGGCGGAGCGCAAGCCGCTCTATGACGCCGCCGACAAGATCCTGTCCGAAGACAATCCCATCCTTTATCTGTACGTGCAGCCGTGGCCGTACGTGCTTACCAAAAAGGTGCAGGGATTCGTTGCGTATCCGGACGGACTGATTCGTCTGCGTGGCGTGAGCCTCAAGGGATAATCCGGGACCGTCCGGCATTACCAGGGAAACAGGAGCCGTCATGCTTCGCCTCGTCCTCCATCGTGCGCTGGTCGCGATACCCACGCTCATCATCGTGTCGATGATGATCTTCGGGCTGCAGAAGATGTTGCCCGGCGATCCCGTGCTCGCGATGGCCGGCGAGGATCAGAACCCGCAGGTCATCGCCGCGCTGCGCGAGAAGTACCACCTCGACAAGCCGCTGCCCACGCAGTACGCGCTCTGGATCGGCGACGTGCTGCGCGGCGACCTCGGCAACTCGCTGCGCACAGGCGAGCCGGTCACGACACTGATCGCGCAGAAGCTGCCCGTGACACTGCAACTGGCGATGTTCGGATTGCTGATTGCCATCGGGATCGGTATCCCACTGGGCATCCTGTCGGCGGCCAACCGCGGCAAGGCCATCGATTACGGCGCGAACGTGCTGGCCTTGTCCGGCATGTCGATCCCCAACTTCTGGCTCGGTATTCTGCTGATCTTTCTGGTCTCGGTGCGTTGGCACCTGCTGCCGTCGTCGGGTTACGTGTCGCCTGCCGAAGACCTGTGGATGAGCTTCAAGACGATGGTCATGCCGGCGTTCGTGCTCGGCGCGGCGCTGGGGGCTCAGTTGATGCGCCACACGCGCAGCGCCATGCTTGGCGTGCTGCGCACCGACTACATTCGCACGGCGCGCGCCAAGGGTCTGTTGCGTGGCACCGTGGTGCTCAAGCATGCGCTGCGCAATGCGCTGATTCCTATCGTGACGGTGCTCGCGCTACTCTTTGGCGAACTGCTCGCGGGCGCGGTGCTCACGGAACAGGTTTTCACGATTCCGGGCTTCGGAAAGCTGGTCGTCGATGCCGTGTTCAATCGTGACTATGCCGTGGTACAAGGCGTGGTCCTGGTGACCGCCGTGAGCTTCATCGCACTCAACCTCCTGGCCGACGTGCTTTACGTCTTGCTCAACCCGCGCCTGCGTCGCGCCTGAGACCTCTTCGAACATGGCCGCATTGCCTACGACTTCCACTGCATCGCAGAGCGCCGAAGGGGGCCGACCCGCCGCGGCCGTTGCCAGCCCCGAACGGTTGCCGCGCCGCCGCCATCGCGGGCTGCGCAAGTTCGCACGTAACCGGGCGGCGGTCGTGGGGGCCATCATCGTGGCGTTCGCCGTGATCGTCGCGCTGTTCGCCCCGTGGTTGTCGCCGTACGATCCGATCGCCACGAGCTTCATGACGGTGCGGCAGGCGCCGAGCGCGCTGCACTGGTTCGGCACGGACGAGCTGGGTCGCGACGTGCTCGCCCGCATGATCTTCGGTGCGCGCGCCTCGCTCGCGGCGGGGGTGGTGTCGGTGGGCATCGCGGTGATCGTCGGCGTGCCGCTGGGTTTGCTCGCAGGGTACTTCGGCCGGTGGGTCGACGCGATTGTCTCGCGTCTGGCCGATGCGCTGCTCTCGATCCCGTTCCTGATTCTCGCGATTGCGATGGCCGCGTTCCTCGGCGCGAGCCTTACGAACGCGATGATTGCCATCGGCGTGTCGGCCATGCCGCGTTTCGTCCGGCTTGCCCGCGCGCAGGCGTTGACCGTCAAGGCGGAGGAGTATGTGGAAGGCGCGCGCGCCATCGGCCTGACGGATGCGCGCATCATCGTGCGCTATATCCTGCCCAACGTGCTGCCGCCGATCATTGTGCAGGCGAGCCTGACCGTGGCGACCGCGATCATCGCGGAGGCAAGCCTGTCGTTTCTGGGGCTTGGACAGTTGCCGCCCTCGCCGTCGTGGGGCTCGATGCTCAACACGGCCAAGGACTTCGTCGAGCAGGCGCCCTGGATGTCGATTTTCCCCGGTATCGCCATTTTCCTGACGGTACTCGGTTTCAACCTGCTGGGCGACGGTTTGCGCGACGCGCTCGATCCGCGCGAACAGTAGCGCGGCACGAGACTCGTCAGCCGCGCCGCCCGGTGGGCCACTTTCACGATTCGTTACCAAGGTCATCAGCCAGTCCCATGACGCACTTCAATTGGCAGAATCCGTACCCGACGCCGCGCCTGCCGGTGTTCGCCCGCAACATTGTGTCGACGTCGCATCCGCTGGCCGCCCAGGCCGGGCTGCGCATGCTGTGGCAGGGCGGCAACGCCGTCGACGCCGCGATTGCCGCCGCCGCGTGCATGACAATCGTCGAGCCGGTCTCCAACGGCCTGGGCGGCGATTGCTTCGCGCTGGTCTGGGACGGCAAGGAACTCCACGGCCTGAACGCCTCGGGCGTGGCGCCGGCCGCGTGGAACATCGATTACTTCCGCAAGAAATATGGTGAGCAGCATGGCATCGCCAAGCAGCCGACGCGCGGTCTCGACACCGTGACCGTGCCCGGCGTGATCGCGGGCTGGGAGGCGTTGCATGCGAAGTTCGGCAAGCTGCCGTTCGCGGATCTGATGGCGCCGGCGATCGAGATCGCCGAGCGCGGACATGCCGTGGCGCATATCGTCGCACGCAAATGGGCGGCGGCGGTGCCTGAGCTCAAGGACCTTCCTGGTTACGCGCAGACGTTCATGCCGCATGGCCGTGCGCCGACGACCAGCGAAATGATCCGTATGCCCGGCCATGCGCGCACGCTGCGCCTGCTCGCGAAGGAGGGGCCGCGCGCGTACTACGAAGGCGAGATTGCACAGCGCATCGCCGCCTGGTCGGCAGAGCATGGCGGGGCGATGACGACCGACGATCTGCGCAATTACCGCGCCGATTGGGTCAAGCCGATCGAGAAGGATTATCGCGGTTATACGGTGCACGAGATTCCGCCGAACGGGCAGGGCATTGCCGCGCTCATGGCGTTGGGCATTCTGGAGAAGTTCGATGTGTCTCGTCTGGCGGTCGATCGCGTGCATTCGCAACACTTGCAGATCGAGGCGATGAAGCTCGCCTTTGCCGATCTCTACCGATACGTCGCCGATCCCCGCTCGATGGAGGTGACGCCTGAGCAGATGCTCGACGACGCCTACCTCACCGCGCGTGCGAAGCTGATCGACCCCGAGCGGGCGTCGCATTTCGACTTCGGCATGCCGAAGGCCGGCGGCACGATCTATCTGTCGGCCGCCGACGAGCAGGGCATGATGGTGAGCTTCATCCAGTCGAACTACATGGGCTTCGGTTCCGGCGTGGTGGTGCCCGATCTGGGTATCGCGCTGCAAAACCGAGGCTGCGGGTTCTCCATGGACCCGAAGTCGGCCAACGTGGTCGAAGGCGGTAAACGACCGTTTCACACCATCATTCCGGCGTTCCTCACGCAAAAGGTCGACGGCAAGCACGAGGCCGTGATGAGCTTCGGTGTGATGGGCGGTGACATGCAGCCGCAGGGCCACCTGCAATCGATCGTGCGGATGATCGACTACGGCCAGCAACCTCAGGCGGCATGTGACGCACCGCGCTGGAAGGTCAATCGCGACTTTACGGTCGATATCGAATCGACGCTCGACCGCGAGACGGTGGCCGGACTGGTAGCGATGGGGCACTCCCTCAAGTCCATCGACGACCCATACATGGACTTCGGCTCGGGCCAGTACATTTGGCGCCTGGATCGCAACGATCCGGATCGAGGCTATGTCGCCGCGAGCGACAGTCGTCGCGACGGTCTCGCCGCCGGCTACTGAGCCAGCGGTTGTGCCCGCAGCGCCGGTGGCGCGGTGTGCATCGCACCGCGCCACCGGCGCTGTTTTCTTATGGGGCGGCGCTGCGCATGCCAAGTCGTGTCCAGAGGCGATGTTGGCGTGCGCTCACTCATCTCGGATTCCTACACGGCGTTACGGCGTACAGAACACATTAAGATTCTGTTGATTCATCGAATCGTCACAGTTCACCGGCAATAATCACGTCGCACGAAGCCTATACCAACTAATTCGGCAACCGATCTACTGCGTCGAATCGCGCGTGGCACCGGGGGCCGGTGCGACCCGGGGAAACGACGCCATGACGATCCGTCATCGAATTACGCTATTGGTGATCCTGACGTTTATCGCGCTCTCGATCATCGGTGGCTACGCGGTCTACCAGACCCGCGCCAGCGCTCACAAGGTTCGGCAGGTGACGGAAGGCGTGGTGCCGAGCGCACTCGCTTCCGCCGATCTCGTCTCGCAAGTCAAGGCGGTGCAGATTGCCACGATGACGCTGGTCTACGCGCAGGACGACACTGTCGTCGAACAGGCGCTCAACACCCTCAAGAAGCTGCGCGGCGACATTGACCGGTCGCTGACCCGTCAGGCCGAAGGCGCGGCGAGCGATGCGCAGAAGGGATTGGTGACCCAGGCCCGCGAGAGCGTCGAGAATTACTTCAATGCCATCAACGACACCGCCAAGCTCAAGCAGGCGGGCAAGACGGACATGGCGCAGGCGTTCCTCTTCGCGATGGTCGCGCAGTATCGCGACGAACTCGAAGGGGTGGTCAACACGCTGCGCGTCGAGAAGACGCGCCAGCAGGACTCGGCCATTGCCACGCTCAACGACACGCTCTCGACCACCACGACGGCCATCGGCATCGTGACCGGACTCGCAATCGTGCTGCTCACGGCCATCGGCGCGTTGCTGTACCGCCAGATCACGCGTCCGCTCTCGCGCATGCAGGCGATGATGAGCGAGATCGCCAAAAGCCAGGATTTCACCCGTCGCGTGCCGGTCGGTCGGATGGATGAAATCGGGCACTCGATCGTGGCATTCAACGGCATGATCGAGAAGATTCAGGAACGCTCGGCGCAACTCAAGCAAAAGACGGCCGACATTCAGGCGATGCTGCAGAACATGCAGCAGGGCATTCTGACGGTGGTCGACGGCGCGCGCGTGCATGGCGAATACTCGGCCTATCTCGAAGCGATCTTCGAGACGCAGGACATCGCCGGGCGTCCCGTCATGGAACTGGTGTTCGGCGACAGCGATCTGGGCGCGGATGCGCTCTCGCAGGTCGAAGCCGCCGTCGAGGCCTGCATCGGGCAGGATGCCATCAACTTTGTCTTCAACGAACACTTGCTGGTGGGCGAGATCGGCAAGCGCATGTCGGACGGGCGCATCAAGCAACTCGATCTGACCTGGTCGGCGATCACCGACGAGAGCGACACGATCCTGCGGCTCATGCTGTGTGTACGCGACGTGACCGAGCTGCGCGAACTCGCGGCCGAGGCCAGCGAGCAGAAGCAGCGGCTGGAGATGATCGGCGAGATTCTGTCGGTGAGCCAGGAGAAGTTCCATCACTTCATCGAAAGCTCGACCGGCTTCATTCGTGAGAATGAACGCATCATACGCAAGCACTCGCAGGCCGACAGCGCGGCCATTGCCGAGTTGTTCCGCAATATGCACACCATCAAGGGCAACGCGCGCACGTACAACCTGCAGTACCTGACGAACGTCGTGCACGAGACCGAGCAGCGCTATCACGAGCTGCGCCAGCCGGACGTCGCGCGCCTGTGGGATCAGGATGGCCTGATGCGCGAACTGGAGCGCGTGCGCGATGCCGTCGATACCTATGCGCATATCAATGAGATGAGCCTCGGTCGAAAAGGCCCGGGCAGGACGGCCGACGAGGAATCGATGGTGGTGGACCGTGCCCACATCCGCGCGAGCCTGCGCATGCTCGAAGCGGCCGATCCGAACGATCCGCATCAACTCGTCGCAATGCGCGACGCCGTGCATCAGACCCTGCGCCTGCTGGGCACCGAGGGCGTGGGCGAAGCGTTGGGCGGGGTGCTCGATTCGCTGCCGTCGCTGGCGAGCGAACTCGGCAAGCCGGCGCCGGCGGTGCGCGTCGACGACAACGGCTATCGCCTGCGTTCGCCCGCCGTGCGAATTCTGCGCGATGTGTTCATGCACCTGCTGCGCAACTCCATGGATCACGGGCTGGAGAGCGCGGACGAGCCTCGTGCGAAGGGCAAGCCGGAGGCCGGCACCATCGACATCGAAGTCGGCCTCGATCACAACATGCTGCAAGTCACGCTCTGCGACGACGGACGCGGCCTGGCGCTGCACCGCATTCGCAACATCGCCGTGCAGCGCGGCTGGATTACGGCCGAAACCTACGTGACGGACGAGCAGATCGCCCAGTTCATCTTCCGCCCGGGCTTCTCGACGGCGGCGCAGGTCACCGAGGTGTCCGGGCGCGGTGTGGGCATGGATGCGGTGCAGGACTTCGTGCGGCGCGAGCATGGCCGCATCGAGCTGCGCTTCACCGACGAGCACAAGGGGGCTGAGTTCCGCCAGTTCCAGACGGTGGTGTGTCTGCCGGACAACCTCGTGGTCGACGGTTTCGACCTGAACAGCGTGGCGGCCGATGCCGTCGACAGACCGGCGCTGGATGTCGACGTGCCGCGCTCGGAGACGATTCGAGTATGAACTCGGTGCAATGGTTACTGGCAGGTGGAATGGCGGGCGTGATCAGCGCAGGCGTTGTGGCGTTCGTTGCGCACCGGTGGCGCATGGCGCAGGCCACGGCACACTGGCGCGCGCTGATCCAGGCGCATGACGAGGCGCTGGCGCAGGCGCTCGAACGCGAGCGTCTGGCCATCGCCAGCCTCGACGAACAGGGACAGGCGCACGACGAGGCGCTCACCGCGCAGCAGGCACGTTTGACGCAGGCCGAAGTCGATTTGCAAGGGGCGCGCAAGTCCGAGGCTGCCGTGCTGGAAGCAAAAGGTCACTGGCAAGCCGAGGCCGAGCGCATTGCGGGCGAGGCGGGGCGTCTGCGCGGACTGGCGGCGACCTTCGAGCGCTGGCACGAGCAGATGATCTCCCTCATGACGCAGAACCAGGACATGCACGCGAAGAACCACGAACTGGCGTCGATCGTTCGGCACGTTCTGATCGTGTCGCTCAACGCGTCCATCGAAGCAGCCCGCGCGGGTCCGGCCGGGCGCGGCTTCGGCATCGTCGCGAGCGAAGTGCGTTCGCTCGCCACACGCTCCGAAGAACTCTCGAAGAGCTATCGCGACAGCCTGCATCGCAACGACGTGACGACGACGGCAACGTTCCAGGACATTCAGGCGGGCGGCAAGATGATCGCGGCCTCCCTCTCGAGCGTTGAAGCCCTCGCGCAGCAGTTGCATTCCCGTCTTCACTAAGCCAGCAGGTTTCGTTGTGATCAGCGCTCACGCCCGCGACAGTTTCGAACGCATTCTCCATAAAGCCGCACGCACCCGGCTCGCACGCTCGGTGAACGGCGCGTGCGAGATTGTGCCGCTCTCAGTGCGCCAGTACGACTCGCCGCCGCTGGACGTCGGGGTCGATCTGGCCGCCCGGCATGCCAACGTGGTGGTGTTCACCATCTCGTCCATCGGCTTTCGCATGCTGCTGGTGCTGCACTTCGACGAGGACGATGCGACGGCCGCGTACTTCGCGGGCGACGATCGCGACAAGCCGTTTCGCGAGGTGTTCCTCGAACTTGGCAATCTGTGTTGCGGGGCGATCAATCAAGAGTTGCTCAACTACTTCCCCGATCTGGGCATGTCGACGCCGTACGTACTGAGTGCGCACTGCGTGCCGCACCTCACGCAACTCAAGCCGAATCTGCTGTCCTCGTGGGACATCACGCTCGATGGTTCGGTGCGTCTGGCGGCCACGCTATGCGTTTGCGCGCACGCCCCGCTCGACTTCAATGCCGACGTCAGCGAATCGGAAGACAGCAGCGGTGAACTGGAATTGTTTTGAATTGGCAATGGTTTTGTCAGGCCCTAGGAAATTACGATAATGAACCGAAGCACCCCCCGCGAGTCGGTCAGCCAGTTTCTGATCCTCGACGACAGCGTCGAGCATGAATACCCCGAAGCGCTCGTGCGCGGCATGGTCGATATCACCGACGGCGTATTTCGCGGCTTGTTCGGCGACATCGCCGTGCACTGCGAACCGCCCGGCGTGGTGCGCGATCGCATCATTTTCGGTGAGGTCTTCAGCCTGATCCCGCTCGAGAGCGCCTGGTGCCGCGGCTACATGATGATGCAGGCCGAGCAGGTTCCGTTCATGCAACTGCTCGAACATACCGGCCGCTGCGACGGGCCGGCGGGCTTTCGCGAACTCAACGGCATGCTGGGCGAGCTGACGAACCTGATCTGGGGCGCGTTCAAGAACCGCTACATGGGTGATCCCTCGGCAGTGGGCCACACACAGGTCCAGGTGCCGCTGCTCATCAATCACAAGCAGAAGTACATTTCGTTCGGCACCGACAACCCGCAGTTGTGTTTCGTCTATCGCCTCACCGATCCGGTCAGCGGCCAGATCGTGACATTGCATCAGCATTTCGTCTTTAGCCTCAACTGGTCGCCGGAGGCGTTTCGCGACGCCCCGCAGGCAAGCGCCGAGCCCGTCGAAACCGGGGCGCTGGAGCTGTTCTGAGATCCCGACGCGAACCTCTACTCCCTCTTACACACAAGGACAACACCATGTCGAAGATTCTCGTGGTCGATGATTCGAGCACTGTGCGCGACGAAGTCGCCGGCTTTCTGCGCAAGAACGGCCTGGATGTGGACACCGCCGTTGACGGCAAGGACGGTCTCGCCAAGATCAAGGCCAGCCCGGGCGTGAAGCTCGTCATCAGCGACGTGAACATGCCGAATATGGACGGCCTGACGATGGTCGAGAAGATTCGCGGCGAACTCGCGAACCAGAGCGTCAACGTGGTGATGCTCACCACCGAGAGCAGCCCGGCCATGAAGGAGCGTGGCAAGGCGGCCGGCGTGAAGGGCTGGATCGTCAAGCCGTTCAAGGGCGACGCCGTGCTCGAGACGTTCCGCCGGCTCGCCGGCTGACATCGCAGGCCAACCGGTGCCGCGGGGGCCGGTCCGCGACGCCTCGCCGCCGGACCGTCGCCACTGCGCGACGGCGGCGTTACACTGCTGACTTTCCCGCACTATGCGAGCACTGACGCAGGCTGTTTGCGCATCCTCGCTTCCTCATCATGAGCGTTGTACCCGAGAAAAAGAAGCTGACCGCAGGCGCCGACGACAATGTCGTGCGGGCACCGGACACCGAAGTGATCGAAGGGGCGGCGGGCTCGGCCGAGGCACGGCCGCGTCGGGCCAAGTTGCGTCTGACCTACGTCATCGCCAGCCTCGACCGTCTGCTGCGTCGCCACATGTCCGAAGCGCTGGCACCGCTCGGCCTCACGCTCGCCCAGTTCACCGCGCTATCGGTGCTCGACGCCCGCGGCAAGCTCTCCAATGCGCAACTCGCCCAGCGCTCGTTCATCACGCCGCAATCGGCCAATGAGGTCGTGAGCCTCATGGCTGGGCGCCAGTGGATCACCCGTGAGCCCGACCCCAATCATGGCCGCATCGTGCTGTTGCAACTCACCGACGAAGGGCGCCGGGTGCTCGCGCAATGCGAAGCCGTCGCCAAGGAAATCGACACGCGCATGCGTGCCGATGTGAGCCGCGAGGACGCCGCCGCCGTGCAACGCCATCTCGAAATGTTCGTGCGCAATCTGCGCGACTGACCCCGGGTTTGTCCCGACCTGCCGATCACTTGTATTGTCAGGTAGCTTGATATTAAATGGAGACCGTCGCCGCAGAGAAGCGGGCGACAGCATTCCAGTGGCACGGTAAGGCGAACGCAATATGCGGCTCGCGCGGCATTGTCGCGCCCGCCGTACGTCCGCCCTATATATCAGGTTACCTGATTAAATGGGCGTCGCCGCCGGCGTCGGCTGACTGCGCATCAGGTGCCGCTCTCGCAGGGCGGCGACCGAAGTCCATGACGAAGATGACAGGAGACACCATGAAATCGAATCAGGAGGGCAACGCGCAGGCGTTGCCGTTGGCGCCGGACAGGCAAGCGAGTCTCGCCAGTCCGGTGGCGCTCACGTTGGCGCTTTGCTTTGCCGTGGCGTTGCTCGAAGGTCTCGACCTGCAATCGGTCGGGGTGGCGGCACGCGGCATGGCCAAGGAGTTCGGACTCAGCGTCGCGCAGATGGGGCTCGCCTTTTCGGCGGGCACTTTTGGCCTGCTGCCCGGGGCGATGGTAGGCGGGCGTTTGGCCGACAGCATCGGCCGCAAGCGCGTGCTGATGCTCTCGGCCGCGGTCTTCGGCGTGTTGTCGATTGCCACGGCGTTCGTGTCGGACTTTTGGATGTTGGTGATCGTGCGCGTGCTCACGGGCATCGGCCTGGGCGGTGCAATGCCGAACCTGATTGCCTTGTCGTCGGAAGCCGTGCCGCCCCGCCTGCGCGGCACGGCCGTGAGCATCATGTATTGCGGGATTCCGCTCGGCGGTGGCATTGCCGCGACCATTGGCATGCTGGCGGTGAGCGACGCCGACTGGCGGCATATCTTCTACGCGGGCGGCATTGGCCCGCTGTTGCTCTTGCCGTTGCTCGCCTGGTGCCTGCCGGAGTCTCGCGCGTTTGCGGCCGCGACCTCGCAAGGCCAGCGCGCCACGCCCGCGCCGATGATGACGGTGCTGTTCTCCGAGGGGCGCGGCATCTCGACGATTCAGCTCTGGCTATCCTACTTCTGCACGCTCATCGTGCTGTACTTCCTGCTCAACTGGCTACCGTCGCTCATGGGGGCGCGCGGTCTGGCGCGCGGCGATATCGGTTGGGTGCAGATTCTTTTCAACGTGGGGAGCGCCGTTGGCGTGCTCGCCCTCGGCTACCTGATGGATCGCGCGCGCATGTCGCTCGTGATTGGCGGCATGTACCTGGGCATGATCGCCTCGCTTGTCGGGCTCGCGGCGGCCCAGGGCTTCGGTGTACTGGCGACGGCGGCGTTCTTCGCAGGCATGTTCATCATCGGCGGCCAGTCGGTGCTCTACGCGCTCGCCGCCGCCTACTACCCGACCGCCATGCGCGGAACGGGCGTGGGGGCAGCGGTGGCGTTCGGACGCATCGGCTCGGTGGTCGGGCCACTGGCCGCCGGCATGCTGCTTGCCGTGGGCAGCAGTGCCGCCCTGGTGATCGGCGCGAGCATTCCCGTCACCATCGTGGCCGCGCTGGCCGCCCTCATGCTCATTCGTCGTCCCCGCGCGGCTGACTGATTCGGCGTCACGCCGGTTGGCCTCGCTTGTGCGCGACGGACGCCACTGGGCTGTGCCGTCGCGCATTTTCTTGCGCAAGGGCCGCGCAGGTCTGCCGTTCCTGGTTTGCCTACACCGATAACAACATCAATTATTTGGAGACACCCATGGCATTTCCCCATCGCGCTCATGCGCTCGCTTCATTGACCGTGGCCGCCGCGCTGGTGGCGCCCGGTATCGCCAGCGCACAATCGAATATCACGCTGTACGGCATTGTCGACACCGGAATCGAGTACGTCTCGCACGCCAGTGTGAACGGTGCCGTGTTGCGCATGCCGGGTGTGACCGGCGAATTTCCGTCGCGCTGGGGTCTGCGCGGCACGGAAGATCTCGGCGGCGGGCTCGCGGCGATCTTCCAACTGGAGAGCGGCTTCAACCTGCGTGGCGGCGATCTTGGCCAGGGCGGTCGCCTGTTCGGCCGCCAGGCCTTCGTGGGCGTGAAGGGCCCGTATGGCACGCTGTCGTTTGGCCGCCAGTACACCATGACGTTCTACGCGCTGCTGGGCTCCGATATCCTTGGCCCCGATATTTACGGCATGGGCTCGTTCGATGCGTACGTTCCCAATGCGCGCACCGATAACTCGGTCACGTATCAGGTCGGCTGGCAGGGGCTGAGCTTCGGCGCGGGGTACTCGTTCGGCCGCGACGCGGCGGGTACGGGCAATTCGCCGGGGCAGGGCACTTGCGCCGGACAGGTGCCGGGGCAGTCGGTGCAATGCCGTGACTGGTCGGTAATGCTCAAGTACGACGCGAACAACTTCGGCGTCGCCACATCATACGAAGAACTGCGCGGCGGCACCAACGCCGCGGTCAACTTCTTCGACGGACAACCCACCTCGGTGTTCGCCAGCAGCGGCGACAAGGACACCCGCACGACCCTCGGCGCGTACTACAAGTACGGCGCATTGAAGGTCGGCGGCGGCTGGCTGGGCCGTCGCGTGTCGACGTCCGCCATCAATACGCACACCAACCTGTTCTACCTGGGCGCGGCGTACAGCATTACGCCGGCGTGGCTGGTGGACGGCGAGGTCTACCGCATCGTCAACAGCGATCACAACACGCGCGGCACGATGACCACGCTGCGCGCCACTTACTCGCTCTCGGTGCGCACCGCGGTCTACGCGCAGGCGGCATACCTCTTCAACAGCGCCCACGCAGCGTACTCGGTCAGCGGCGGAGGCGGCGGCACCACGCCGCCCGCCGGCGAGGGCCAGGCCGGTGTGATGCTCGGCATGCGTCATACGTTCTGATATTTCGAGATCAGGGTTTTCACTGAAAGCGTGATGCTTGCAATGTAAGGTTACCTGATATTAAATGTGTCTGTCGGCAACACCGCGCGCCACTCCCGGCGCGCGGCACAGGTTGCCCGGAACACTTGGGAATTGCGCAAAATGACTGCATACGAAGGACGCTGGAAGACGATCGACGTGAAGGTGGAGGGGGGCATTGGCTGGGTCACCTTCAATCGCCCGGAGAAACGCAATGCCATGAGCCCGACGCTCAACACGGAAATGATCCAGGTGCTCGACGCGCTCGAGCTCGATGCCGATGCCCGCGTTGTCGTGCTCACGGGCGCGGGAGCGGCATGGACGGCGGGCATGGATCTGAAGGAATACTTCCGCGAGATCGATGGCGGGCCGGAAGTCGTGCAGGAGCGCGTACGCCGCGACGCGTCGGATTGGCAATGGCGCCGCCTGCGCATGTACGCCAAACCGACCATCGCCATGGTCAACGGCTGGTGCTTCGGCGGTGGCTTCTCGCCGCTGGTGGCGTGCGATTTGGCGATCGCTGCCGACGAGGCAGTGTTCGGTCTGTCGGAAATCAACTGGGGCATTCCGCCGGGCAATCTGGTGAGCAAGGCCATGGCCGACACGGTGGGACATCGCCGCGCGCTGCACTACATCATGACCGGCGACACGTTCACGGGCGTGGAAGCGGCGGACATGGGGCTGGTGAACCAGAGTGTGCCGCTCGACCAACTGCGTGATGCCACGCTGGCCCTGGCCGCCAAGTTGCTGGAGAAGAATCCGGTCGTGCTGCGCGCGGCGAAGCATGGTTTCAAGCGTTCGCGTGAGCTGACGTGGGAGCAGTGCGAAGACTATCTGTACGCGAAACTCGATCAGGCCCAGCTGCGCGACCCGGAACACGGCCGCGAGCAAGGCTTGAAGCAGTTCCTCGACGACAAGGCGATCAAGCCGGGCCTGCAGGCTTACAAGCGCTGAGGCGCAACGTTCATCGGTGACCGGAAAGAGGGAGAGCGCAATGCATGAAGTGCAGATGCTGATCGGGGGCCAGTGGCGCGGCGCGCAGGGTGGGGCAACGTTCGAGCGCATCGATCCGGTGACGGGCGAAGTTGCCACACGGGCACCGGCCGCGACGCTGGCGGATGCCGACGCGGCCGTCGACGCGGCGCAAGCGGCCTTTCCCGCCTGGGCGGCGCTGTCGCCGACGGCGCGTCGGCAACGCTTGCTTGCGGCCGCCGAGCGCATGGACGCCCGCGCGGCGGAGTTCATCGCCATCGGGGCCGCCGAGACCGGCGCGATGGCCAATTGGTATGGCTTCAACGTCATGCTCGCGGCCAACATGCTGCGCGAAGCGGCGGCCATGACCACGCAAATCGACGGCAGCGTGATTCCGAGCGATGTGCCTGGCAGTCTTGCAATGGCAGTGCGCTCGCCGGTCGGCGTGGTCCTCGGCATCGCGCCGTGGAATGCCCCGGTGATTCTGGCGACGCGCGCGCTTGCCATGCCGCTCGCGTGCGGCAACACGGTCGTGCTCAAGGCGTCGGAGCAATGCCCCGGCGTGCATGCGTTGATCGGTGCCTGCCTGCACGATGCGGGGCTGGGCGACGGGGTGGTCAACGTCGTGACGAACGCGCCGCACGATGCCGGCGAGATCGTGGCGCGACTGATTGCGCACCCGGCTGTCAGGCGCGTGAACTTTACCGGCTCGACGCACGTGGGTCGCATCATCGCGCGCCTCGCCGCGGAACATCTCAAGCCAGCGCTGCTGGAGTTGGGCGGCAAGGCCCCGGTGCTCGTGCTCGACGACGCCGAACTGGACGCCGCCGTCGACGGCATTGCGTTCGGCGCGTTCTTCAATCAAGGGCAGATCTGCATGTCGACCGAGCGAGTGATCGTCGACGCGCGCATCGCGGACGCCTTCGTCGAAAAGCTCACGGCGAAGGCGGCGACCTTGCGCGCCGGGTCGCCGACGTCGCCCGACAGTGTGCTCGGTGCGATGGTGAGCGCGCACGCGGCGTCGCGCGTGGCGGCGCTGGTCGAGGACGCTCGCACGCATGGCGCGCATCTGCCGCTGGGGTGCCGGGTTGACGGTGCGATCATGCAGGCGACGATCGTCGATGGCGTGAGCCCGGCGATGCGACTGTACCGCGAGGAGTCGTTTGGTCCGGTGGTGACGATCCAGCGTGTAAGCGGCGATGACGAGGCGGTGCGAGTGGCCAACGATAGCGAGTTCGGCTTGTCGGCCGCGATCTTCAGCCGGGATGTGTCGCGTGCGCTGCAATTGGCCAAGCGTATCGAGTCGGGAATCTGCCACATCAATGGCCCGACCGTGCACGACGAAGCGCAGATGCCGTTCGGCGGCGTGAAGTCCAGCGGCTACGGTCGATTCGGCAGCAAGGCGTCGATCGGCGAATTCACGGAACTGCGCTGGATCACCGTGCAGACAACGCCGCGCCATTACCCGATCTGATCGTTCGCAGGATGAGGCTGTGCCCGTGCGCGGACGCTACCGAGAGAGCGCCGCGGCGGGATCGAAGCAGGAGACAGTGTTTTGAATCAAGGCAACAACACCGCCGCCACGCACGACGTGGCGGCTCATCGCTATCGCCAGGTCGCCATCGGCAACCCGGGGGTCGACGTGATTCGCGATGGCGAATGCTGGTATCTGCGCTCGCGTGAGCCGCTCGGCGATTTTCCGGCGCGTCTCACGGACCGGCTCATCTCCGGCGCGGCACGGCACCCGGAACGGTGGCTCGTAGCGCGTCGCGGCCCCGACGGTCAATGGATCGGCATCACGTATGCGCAGATGCTGCAGCGTGCGCGTGCGATCGGCCAGGCATTGCGCGATCGCGGAATGTCGCCGCAACGTCCCATCGCGATCCTCTCCGGCAACGATCTGGAACACTTTGAACTCGCGCTCGGCGCGATGTACGCCGGGGTGCCGTTCGCGCCGATCTCGCCGGCGTATTCGATCGTGTCGACGGACTTCGGGAAGCTGCGTCATACGCTGGAATTGCTGCAGCCGGGGCTGGTGTACGCGACGGACGCGGGCGCCTACGGTCGCGCCATGGACGCCGTGCTTGACGACAATGTGGTCCGCGTCACCGCGCGCGGCGACGGGGGCACGCTGGCCTTCGATGCGCTGCGCGATACCGTGCCGCGCGACATCGACGCCATTCACGCGCAAGTCAACGGCGACACCATCGCCAAGATCCTCTTCACGTCCGGCTCAACCCGTCTGCCGAAGGCCGTGCCGACCACCCAGCGCATGCTGTGCAGCAATCAACAGATGCTGCTGCAAACGTTCCCGACCTTCGGCGAGGCGCCGCCCGTGCTGGTCGACTGGTTGCCTTGGAATCATACGTATGGCGGCAGTCACAACGTCGGCATCGCGCTCTACAACGGCGGCACGCTCTACATCGACGACGGCAAGCCGGTCGCAGGCAAGTTCGAGGAAACGTTGCGCAATCTGCGCGAGATCTCGCCGACCGTGTATTTCAATGTGCCGAAGGGATGGGAGGATCTCGCCATCGCCCTCGAAAACGACGCGGCCCTGCGCGAGCGCTTCTTCGCCCGTGTGAATCTTTACTTCTTCGGCGGTGCCGGGCTGTCCCAGGCGGCCTGGGACCGGCTCGAACGCGTGACCGAGGCGCATTGCGGCGAGCGTATCCGGATCATGTCGGGGTTGGGGATGACCGAGACGTCGCCGAGTTGCATGTTCACCACCGGGCCGATCATGCGTGCGGGCTACATCGGCTTGCCCGCGCCCGGCTGCGAAGTGAAGCTCGCCCCGGTCGGCGGCAAGCTCGAAGTGCGCTTTCGCGGACCGAACGTCATGGCCGGCTATTGGCGTCACCCGTCGGGCGATCCCGTGTTCGACGACGAGGGCTACTACTGCACGGGGGATGCCGCCACATTTGTCGACGCGCAGCACCCGGAGGTCGGTCTGCAATTCGACGGACGCATCACCGAAGATTTCAAGCTCAGTTCAGGCACATTCGTGAGCGTGGGGCCATTGCGGGCTCGCGTGATTTCGGAAGGGGCGCCCTATGTGCAGGACGCGGTTGTCACCGGTATCAATCGCGACGATATCGGATTGATGGTCTTCCCGCGCGTCGAGGATTGCCGGCGCTTGAGCGGTTTGCCGTCACACGCGCCGCTGAGCGACGTGCTGGCGAGCGGTCCCGTGCGTGAAGCGTTTTCGGCACTGCTCGCACGACTGAATGCGAGCGCCGGGGGAAGCGCCACGTATGTTGCGCGACTCATGCTGCTCGACACTCCGCCCTCGCTCGACCGGGGCGAAGTCACCGACAAGGGATCGATCAACCAGCGTGCGGTGCAGGACCAGCGTGCCGCGACCGTCGATGCGTTGCATGCCGCGCAGGCGGGCGACCCGCGCGTCATCCTCGCACCCGCAAGGCGCTGACATGATGTACCCGCAATCGCTTGGCGCGGCCGAAGACATCGCGTTCGTGCTGAACACGCTCGGCGTGGGCGACGCGTTGACACGCCTCGCCCCGTTTCGTGAATTCGACACGGCCACACTCGTGCAAGTCGTCGACGAAGCCGCCCGTTTCGCCCGTGAAGTGCTTGCGCCGCTCAACGCTGTGGGGGACCGCGAAGGTTGCACCTGGCGCGACGGCGAGGTGCGCACGCCCAGCGGCTTCGCCGATGCCTATCGCCAGTATTGCAACGCCGGTTGGCCGTCGCTGCCGTGCGATCCGTCATTGGGCGGACAGGGGTTGCCTGTCGTGGTGCAGGTGGCCGTGCAGGAACTCACGGCCGGCGCGAATCTCGCCTGGACGATGTACCCAGGCATCCTGCATGGCGCGTATGAATGCGTGCACCGATTCGGCAGCGCCGCACTGCGCGATGCGTGGCTGGGGCCGCTGGTCAGCGGTGAATGGCTCGCCACGATGGCGTTGACGGAACCGGGCGCCGGCAGCGACCTCGGGCAGATTCGCACGCGTGCCGAATGGATCGACGGGCAGCACGAGACCGTGCGCGTGACCGGCGAGAAGATTTTCATTTCGGGCGGCGAGCAGGATCTCACCCCGAACATCGTTCATCTCGTGCTTGCTCGTACACCGGATGCCCCGCCGGGCAGCGGCGGGTTGTCACTCTTTCTTGTCCCCAAGGTGCTTGCGAATGGCGAGCGCAATGCCGTGCGTTGTACGGGCATTGAGCACAAGATGGGGATTCGCGGGAGCGCGACGTGCTCGATGGCGTTCGAGGGCGCGACCGGTTACCTCATCGGTGCACCGCATCGCGGCCTCGAGGCGATGTTCGCGATGATGAACTCGGCGCGGCTGCATGTGGGGGCGTCCGGCGTTGGACTGGCGCAGAGCGCCTACGATATGTCGGTTCGACATGCCCTTGAGCGTGTGCAATCGCGCGTGCCGGGGGCCGATGCCGGCGTGCCCATCGCCGGGCATCCGGCGGTGTGGCGCTTGCTCGAGGGGCAGCGCGTGGCGGTCGAGGGCGCGCGACTGTTGTTGTATCGCGCGGCGCTCGCCATCGATGAGGCTCACCATGCCGACACGCCGCAGGCGCGCGTGCAGGCCGATGCGCTGGCGGCGCTGCTCACTCCGGTGGTCAAGGCAATGCTCACCGAGCAGGCGTTCCTGGGCGCCAGCGATGCGTTACAGGTTTTCGGGGGCTACGGTTATGTCGAGGAGACTGGCGTCTCGCAGTTTCTGCGCGACGCGCGTATCCCGATGATCTATGAAGGGACCAATGAAATTCAGGCCATCGACCTGATGCTGCGCAAGGTCGTCAAGGACGACGGCGCCACGCTGTCGCAATGGCTGACGTGGGCGCGTGCGCAGGTGAGCGAGGCGCGCATCGTCGTCGACACGCGCGATGGCTTCGACGCCGCGCTGACGGTGCTCGACGACTGGACGTTGCTGATGCCGTCGGTCATCGCGTTGGCGCGAACATCGCCCCGCGCGGCATTGTGTGTCGCGGGCGAGATGATGCGCGTGGTGCATGGCCTGTCGATGGCAGGCCTCTGGGCGCAGGCGGCGCTGGCGGCGCACCGCGTCCAAGGGCCCGTCGCCGATGGGAAACGCCGCGCGGCGCGCTATTGGTTGAAGTTCAGCCTGCCGGAGACGCGTCGTGCGATGGCGATCGTCGCTGCGCAAATCCGTGACCCGGAGACCGCCGAATGAATCTCGACAAGCTTATCGCCATCGATACGCACGTGCATGCGGAAGTGTCGTGCTGTGAGCCACCGGACCTGTTCGGCAAGGCGTTCGACGACGCGGCCGACAAATATTTCGGCACGGTGCTCAAGCAGAATCGCCGCCCCACGATTCCCGAGACCATCGAGCATTACCGCGCGCGCAATATCGGCTTTGTGATGTTTACCGTCGATTGCGAGGCGAACATCGGTCGTCGCCGTATTCCGAACGAGGAGATCGCGGGCTTCGCGCAGGAGAACGCGGACATCATGATCGCGTTTGCGAGCATCGATCCGCACAAGGGGCGCATGGGCGTGCGCGAGGCGAGGCGGCTCGTCGAGGAATTCGGCGTGCGCGGCTTCAAGTTCCATCCCACCATGCAGGGATTCTTCGCCAACGACCGCATGGCCTACCCGATGTACGAGCTGATTGCCGAATACCAGCTCACTGCGGTCTTTCATAGCGGTCATTCGGGGATCGGCTCCGGCATGCCCGGCGGCGGCGGGTTGCGGCTCAAGTTCTCGGAGCCGATCCATCTCGACGACGTGGCGACCGACTTCCCGGACATGAACATCGTGATCGCGCACCCGTCGTGGCCGTGGCAATCGCAAGCCCTGTCCATCGCGCTGCACAAGCCGAACGTCTACATCGATCTGTCGGGGTGGTCGCCCAAGTATTTTTCGCCGGAGCTGATGCAATACGCGAATTCGCTGCTGCGCGAGAAGATGCTGTTCGGCTCGGATTTTCCGCTCATCGCGCCGGACCGGTGGTTGCGCGACTTCGAGACGGCGGGGTTTCGCGACGAGGTCAAACCGCTTGTGCTCAAGGACAACGCAGTGCGCATGCTCGGGCTTGCGGACACGCGGCAGAACATCGCGTCGGCGGCGTGACGGGCGGCGGGCGGCGGGCGTGAACGGTCACGCCGTGCTGTGGTCAGCGTACGCCCGGTGTGCCGTAGCGTACGCGTGCCGCTTCGCGCATGGCGCTGATGAGCGTTTGTTCCGGCGGCGTCGGGACGGTGTCGTTGCGCCACAGAATGCCGATGGACTCCTCGGTGCCCTTCGTCGCGAACGGCAAAGCACACAGCACGCCATCGGCAAGGTCGTCCTGCACGGTGATTTCGGAGGCGATCCAGATGACATCGTCGCGCAAGGTCATCGCGCGCGCGAGCGACATCGAGAGCAGCTCGGAATAGTCGTCGAGCATGCCCACGCCATGCGCGCGCAAGAAGCCATCGGCGGTATGCCGCAGGATCGTGCCGTTCGGCGGCAGCACCACGTGATAGCGCGCAATGTCGGCCATCGACACGCTACGCTGCTGAACGAGCGGATGCGACGCACGCACCACCACGCTCAGCGGGGTTGCGCACAGGTGCTCGAAGGTGAGGCCCGCCATGCCCTCGGGGTCCGACATCCGGCCGAGCGCCAGCGTGACCTGTCCGGACTTCAGCTGCGTGAGCAACTGTTGATTGGCGCCGGTGTGGACTTGCACGACGATGCCCGGCCATTCGCGCCGGAACGTTTCGAGGACACTGGGCATCATGGCGGCCGCCAGGGTGGGCAAAACGGCGATCTCGATCACGCCGCCCGTCTGGCCGTTGGCGCGAGCGAGCACGTCGATGCCCTGACGCAGTGCGCTCACGCTTGCACCCGCATGCCGCAGAAACAGTTCGGCCTGTGCGGTGGGGCGCGCGCCATTGCGCCCGCGCTCGAACAGACGCACGCCCAGCAGGCCTTCGAGTTCGGCAATCGTCTTGCTGACGGCCGGTTGCGTAATGGACAGGGCTTCCGCGGCACGCTGCAGGCTGCCGTGTTGGGCAACCGCCAGCAGGCATTGCAGATGGCGCAGCTTGATGCGTCCGTCGAGTCGATGTCTTTCCATGTCGAAAAGTTATGAAAAACCTAAGAAAATGTCAATAAATATATCCATTGATTATGGATATAGTGTCGAAAACCAGCTGGCGGCAAGCCAGATTCGTTAACACAAAATGGAGTGAGACCATGTCGAATTCGACGACCGTCCTGCGCCCCCGCGACTGGGATTCGCATCCCAAGCTGATCGACAGCGGGTATAAGTCCACGGCGCTGCGCGGCCCCAAGCAACTGCTCGTGCCCGTCAAGCAGAACCTCGCGAACCTGCGTTCTCCGGTCTACGGTCACGGTATCGTCGGGGCGCTCGATAGCGACCTGACGCGCAATGCGGTGCGCAACGGCGAGCCGCTTGGCGAGCGCATGATCGTCACGGGCCGCGTGCTCGACGAAGGCGGTCGTCCGGTGCCGAACACGCTTGTCGAGCTGTGGCAGGCCAATGCATGCGGCCGCTACGTGCACAAAGTCGACCAGCACGACGCCCCGCTGGACCCGAACTTTCTCGGTGCCGGCCGCGCGCTGACCGACGCGCAGGGCCGTTACAAATTCCTGACCATCAAGCCAGGCGCTTACCCGTGGAAGAACCACCACAACGCGTGGCGTCCGCAGCATCTGCACTTCTCGGTGTTCGGTGAGTATTTCGCGACCCGGCTGGTCACGCAGATGTACTTCCCGGGCGATCCGCTGCTCGGCTACGATCCGATTTTTCAGGCCACGCCGGCGCATGCCCGCGACCGTCTGATTGCGCGCTTCTCGATGGATATCACCGAGCCCGAGTACGCACTGGGTTACGAATTCGACATCGTCCTGCGCGGTGCCGACCAAACGCCGATGGAGTCCTGAGTCATGTCCGATTATCAGCAAACGCCGTCGCAGACCGTCGGCCCGTACTTCGCTTATGGCCTGTCGCCGGAGCAGTACCGTTACGACTTCAAGAGCGCCTTCACCCCCGTGGTAGCGCTCGATCGTGCCGAAGGTGAGGCCATCCGTGTGGTCGGACAGGTGCTCGACGGCGCCGGTCAACCGATCAACGACGCGTTGATCGAGGTCGTGCAGGCCGATGCCGCTGGGCGCTACGTGCAGAGCGCCGAGGACATCGAGCGCACCGGCTTTGCCGGCACGGGCCGCTGCGGCACCGGCACCCACGCCGAGCACTGTTTTGTCTTCGACACGATCAAGCCGGGCGCGGCCGCGCCCGGCGAGGCACCGCGCATCGATGTGATTCTGACGATGCGGGGCTTGCTCAATCATCTGTTTACGCGTATCTATTTCGACGACGAGGCCGCGGCCAATGCGCTCGACCCCGTGCTGCAACAAGTGCCGGCCGAGCGTCGCCACACGCTGATCGCACGCCGCGAGGTGAGCGGCGGGCGTGTGTCGTACCGGTTCGACATCCGCATGCAGGGCGACGAGGAGACGGTTTTCCTCGACCTTTGATGCTGGTCATGCAAGGCTGACACTGGCGCGGCTTCGGGCTGTCGGCATGAAAGTGCTGACAGCCCGCGGCCGTCTCCGCCTTTTTGCAACGGAACAGGGCGACCCGGCCTGACCCAACCCTAATCACTCTCGACGCTCCGATGACGGAACTGCTTGACTCTTTGCTGCGCGGCGCTGCCGTGACAGCGCGTTTCTCGCGCGACGCCACGCTGCAGGGCATGCTGGACTTCGAAGCGGCGCTGGCTGCCGCCGAGGCCGAGGCAGGCC
>NZ_KB290513.1:0-3890 GCF_000282835.1 Pandoraea sp. B-6
CGCTCACGCTGCGGCATTGGCGGCACAGGGTCTCGCCCACGGGCGTGCAGCCGATCATCCTCGGCGAGAATGCCGCGGCACTGCACGCGCAGGCTGGGCTGGCCGAAGCGGGACTGTGGGTGCCCGCCATCCGCCCGCCGACCGTGGCACCCGGCACGTCGCGACTGCGCCTGACGCTCTGCGCAACGCACACGGCCGACGACGTCGACCGGCTCCCCCCCGCCCTCAACCAGTTGGATCGAGACTGGACGGAGCACGCCCATGGCTGATCCGCGTCTCGTCGCTCCCCTCGATATATCTATCGATACGCCCGCCGCCCGAGCCACGTCGGCGCGCCATGCGTTCTTCGTTACCGGCACCGACACGGAAATCGGCAAGACGCTCGTGTCGTCTGCGCTGCTCCATGCCGCCTCTCGGCGCGGGCTGGTGTGCGCGGGGCTCAAGTCGGTCGCGGCGGGCGCCTCGGAGCATAACGGGCGCTTCGTCAACGACGACGTCGAGCAGTTGCACCAGGCGAGCAACCTGAAGCTGCCCGACGACTGGTACTGCCCCTATGTGCTCAAGGACGCCACGGCGCCCCATATCGCCGCCGCCGCTGAAGGCATCGCGCTCGATTGCAGCGTGATCCGCGCGGGCTATGCGCGTGTCGCCGCGCGGGCCGATCTGGTGATCGTCGAGGGCGTGGGCGGCTTTCGTGTGCCGCTCGGCGCCGATGCCAATGCACCGGATACGGCCGAGCTGGCGCGCCAGCTCGGCCTTCCGGTGATCCTGGTCGTCGGTTTGCGGCTCGGCTGCATTAACCACGCCCTGCTCACCGCCGAAGCCATCACCGCCCGCGGGCTCACGCTCGCGGGCTGGGTCGCCAATCACGTCGATCCGGAGATGCGTCACGTGGCGGCAAACATCGACACCCTTGCCGCGCGCTTGCCCGCGCCGCTGCTCGGGCGCGTGCCGCATCTGGCGCACCCCGATGCGGCGACCGCCTCCGGCTATCTCGACATCGGGCCGCTCGTCGACATGACGCGGCCCTGAGCGCGCCACTGCCCTATCGCGCGACATCAACGAACTCACCGAATTCAAGGAATCACATCATGCAAGTTCACGCCCACACCGCCGCTCACGGCCACGACGAAGCCCTACGCCGCAACGACACGCCCTGGAGCGTCGCCGACATCGAGGCGCTCTTTGCACTGCCGTTCAATGACCTGATCTTCCGCGCACAGCAAGTGCATCGCGAACACTTCGACGCCAATGCCGTGCAGCTCTCGACGCTGCTCTCGATCAAGACTGGCGGGTGCCCGGAGGACTGCGCCTATTGCCCGCAATCGGCGCGCTACGACACCGGCGTGGAAGCCGAGAAGCTCATGCCGGTGGAGGAAGTGGTCGCCGCGGCGCAGCGCGCCAAAGATGCCGGGGCCACCCGCTTCTGCATGGGCGCCGCCTGGCGCAGCCCGAAGCCGCACCAGGTCGACGCGGTGGGCGAGATGGTGCGCAGCGTCAAGGCGCTGGGCCTGGAGACATGCGTCACGCTCGGCATGCTGCGTGACGGGCAAGCGCAGCAATTGCGCGACGCCGGCCTCGACTACTACAACCACAACCTCGATACGTCGCCCGAGTTCTACGGGCAGATCATCACCACACGCACCTATCAGGATCGCCTGGACACGCTGGCCCGCGTGCGCGACGCTGGACTGAAGGTGTGCTGCGGCGGCATCGTCGGCCTGGGCGAGACAAGCCGCGAGCGCGCCGGCCTGATCGCACAGCTCGCCAACCTGTCGCCGTATCCCGAATCGGTGCCCATCAACAACCTGATGAAGGTCGAAGGCACGCCGCTGGAGAACAACGACGCCGTCGATCCGTTCGACTTCGTGCGCATGATCGCCGTGGCGCGTATCACGATGCCGCGCGCGATGGTGCGGCTGTCGGCCGGGCGCGAGATGATGGACGACGCCCTGCAATCGTTGTGCTTCCTCGCCGGCGCGAATTCGATGTTCTACGGCGAAAAACTGCTCGTCACCCAAAACCCTCAGGCCGAACACGACCGCGCGTTGCTCGCGCGTCTCGGCATGCACACGTCGACCGAGGAAAAGCTCGGCGCCGCCGAGCCCGCAGGCGAGTGCGATGGTCTGGCGGCCTGCGCCACGCACTGAGCGTTATCGGCACGGCGAAGGGCTGGCGTTAAAGGATGTGTTGACAGGTTAAGCCGCCACGACGGCGACGAGATCGCAAAAAGACGATCCGCCGACGCGGCGAAGTTGGATAGCAAAGAGAATGGCGCGAGTGCAGTGGCCCTTCGTCACAAGCGAAGTGCGATGCGCAGGCGCCGCCCCAATCGATCATTTTCCGGAGGCAGCATGTTCGACAAGATCCTCATCGCCAACCGCGGCGAAATCGCCTGCCGCGTGGCCGCCACGGCCGCACGGCTGGGCATCCGCACGGTGGCCGTCTATTCCGACGCCGACGCGCACGCCAAGCATGTCGCCGTGTGCGACGAAGCGGTGCACGTGGGTGGCGCCGCCGCGCGCGAGAGCTATCTGCGCATCGATGCCATCATCAACGCCGCCAAGGCCACCGGCGCCCAGGCCATCCACCCGGGCTACGGCTTCCTGTCCGAGAACGAAGCCTTCGCCGCCGCGTGTCACGAGGCCGGCATCGTCTTCATTGGCCCGCCGGTCGGCGCCATTCACGCGATGGGCAGCAAGAGCGCCGCGAAAACCCTGATGGAAGGCGCCGCAGTGCCGCTGGTGCCGGGCTACCACGGCGACAATCAAGACGCCGCGTTCCTGCACGAGCGCGCCGACGAAATCGGCTACCCCGTGCTGCTCAAGGCCAGCGCGGGCGGCGGCGGCAAGGGCATGCGCGTGGTTGAGCGCAGTTCGGCGTTTCGCGCCGCGCTCACGTCCTGCCAGCGCGAAGCCGCCAGCAGCTTCGGCGACGAGCGCGTGTTGGTCGAAAAGTATCTGACGCGTCCGCGCCATATCGAGATTCAGGTATTTGCCGACACGCACGGCAACTGCGTCTATCTGTTCGAGCGCGACTGCTCGGTGCAGCGCCGTCACCAGAAGGTCCTGGAAGAAGCCCCCGCCCCGGGCATGACCGACGAGCGTCGTCGCGCCATGGGCGAAGCCGCCTGTAATGCCGCGCGGGCCGTGGGCTATGTCGGCGCGGGCACGGTCGAGTTCATCGCCAATCAGGACGGCTCGTTCTACTTCATGGAGATGAACACGCGCCTGCAGGTCGAGCATCCGGTCACGGAGATGATCACCGGGCTCGATCTGGTGGAATGGCAATTGCGCGTGGCGGCGGGCGAAGCGTTGCCGCGCAAGCAGGACGAATTGCGCATTCACGGCCATGCGCTCGAGGCCCGCATCTACGCCGAGAACCCGGATAACAACTTTCTGCCGTCGACGGGCACGCTCTGCACGTTGCGTCCGCCCGCAGCGGTCCAGTTCGAGATCGGCAGCGCCGACGCGCCGGCCGCGGTGCGCATCGACTCGGGCGTGCGCGAGGGAGACACCATCTCGCCCTTCTACGATCCGATGATCGCCAAACTGATCGTGTGGGGCCGCGACCGCGACGAGGCGCTCGCCCGCATGCGCCGCGCACTGGGCCAGTACCGCGTGGTGGGCGTGCAGACGAACATCGCGTTCCTCGGACGCCTGGTCGCCAGCGAGCCGTTCGCCGCAGCCGATCTCGACACCGGACTGATCGAGCGCCATCGCGACACGCTGTTCCCGGCCGCCGCCCCGGTACCGGCGACCACGCTGGCGCTGGCCGTCGCCGCGCAGGTGGCTCGCGAAACCGTGATCGGCCGCCGCAAGTATCAGGACAGCATCGATCACCACTCGCCCTGGCAGCTCGCCACCGGCTGGGGCCCGGACGGGGACTAC